>CAZWIY010000001.1:0-28745 GCA_964634575.1 uncultured Candidatus Saccharibacteria bacterium
TAGCGATGGTGGTACCCACGGTCATGACTCCCAGAAGGCCAACTTCAGTCAATTGGGTGGAGCGACGCATCGGATACGATATAGCAAAAAAGGGACGGATGACGAAAAAAGAGGCGATCCAAATAACGGCAAACAAGCCGGCGCTTGTATAGGCAATTTGTAGGTTGGGCATGGCCCATGTAAACGGAAGCGCTTGAAATAGTATGAGTGTCGGATACAACGCTAAAAGAATGGCAAGCATGGTTTTTTTGCCGGCATAATATCCTATTGCAATACACGCCAAAATCGACAGCGCCACAACGATGATATCGATCGGTATGGAATGAAAATAGTCAGTAGCAGTGGCAATACCTTCGTTGACCATAATAATGCGGGGTACCTTACACTCCTTCCTCTTTTAACTGCTCTATCGCCTGCTTTGCTTTCTTGGAAATCTTTTGTGGGAGAACAATCCTGACGGTGATGAGTAGGTCGCCTCGTTTCCCATTTTGGCCGGGGACTCCCTTGCCTTTGGTGCGCAAGGTTTCGCCGAAGGCAACACCCTGCGGCACTTTGACTTCAATGTCGCCGTCGAATGTATGGACGGTATACGTTGCTCCTAAGAGCGCGTCGGTAAGTTTGACGTTAAGATTCATCATGAGGTTACCGCCCTCTTTACGAAAGACTGGGTCTGGTTTGACATGAATTTTGACGTACAGATCGCCGGGTGTTCCTCCTGCGATCGCTTCACCTGCACCGGTCAGGCGTATCATTTCTCCGTCGTTCACTCCGGCAGGTACCGCGATCACGATCTCCTCCTCGCGACGGACGACGCCTGCGCCACTACAGATACGACATTTCTTTTCCGGTACTTTTCCGGTGCCGTGGCATGTTTCGCACATACGCGTCGTTGCAAATGTACCAAAGACTGATGCGCGTGATTCGTGCAGCTTCCCTTTACCGGAACAAGTCGGACATGTCTTAAGCTCGCTTCCCGGTTCGGCGCCAGTGCCGGAACATATGCTACAACTGCCGACTTTCGCGAGGAGCACTCTACGTTCAACACCAAATACCGACTCTTGAAATGAGACTTCGAGATCAATGGAAATGTCCCTGCCCCGTCGTGCGCGTCCGCGTCCGCCACCGAAAAAATCGCCAAATACATCGCCAAGGTCAAACTCGAAGCCTTGGAAATTGCCCTGATTAAAGCCGCCAAAATCAAAACCGGAAAAATCGAAACCTGCCTGATTACCGGTGCCGCCGGATCCGCCGTTGAACACGCGGCCATACGCATCGTACTCCGAACGACGCTTGTCATCGGAAAGCACGCCGTACGCTTCTCCTATTTCCTTAAATTTTGCTTCATCGCCATCTTTTTTATCAGGATGGTATTTATGGGCAAGTTTGTGAAAGGCTTTCTTGATCTCCTCTTTCGATGCACTGCGTTCAACTTCAAGAATTTTATAGTAGTCCTTATCCATGGCTTTAGTATAGCACGTTTTGCTGAAGGGTGTTATTTGTCCCCCGCGCTGTTTTCTGCGTTGTCCGTTCCCTCTTCTTTGATCTGATCAGGATTTTGATTTTGCGTTTGGCTCATCGCTTCGCCGATTTTCTGGAGTGTCAGGCCAAGCGCGTCGGTCGCGGCATTGATGGCTGTCAGATCATCACTACCAGTCGCTTGTTTGCTATCGGCGATCTTGTCTTCGATCTCTTTTTTCAGCTCGGCGGAAACTTTGTCACCATGCTCGCGAAGCGACTTTTCTGCCGTGTAGACGAGTTGTTCTGCGGTATTGCGCGCATCGGCAAGTTCTTTTTTCTTTTGGTCATCGGCTTCATGCGAGGCCGCATCCTGACGCATCTTTTCGATATCGGCATCGGAAAGACCGGAACTCGCTTCGATACGGATGGACTGGCTTTTGCCGGAAGCCTTGTCTTTTGCCGTCACATTGAGGATGCCGTTTGCATCGACGTCGAAAGCGACTTCGACTTGCGGCATGCCCCGCGGTGCGGGAGGGATGCCGTCGAGGATGAAACGCCCAAGCGATTTGTTGTCGCCCGCCATCGCGCGTTCGCCTTGTACAACATGGATCTCAACCGATGTTTGATTATCGGCAGCGGTCGAAAATACTTGCGAACGTTGCGTCGGAATAGTCGTATTGCGTTCGATGAGTTTTGTCGCTACGCCGCCCATCGTCTCGATACCCAAGGACAAAGGGATCACGTCAAGCAAGAGTACGTCTTTGACATCGCCTTGCATGATGCCTGCCTGTATCGCAGCGCCTGCCGCGACAACTTCGTCGGGGTTGATAGTTTTGTTAGGCTCTTTGCCAAATAATGCCTTAACGGCATCGTGGATGGCAGGCATGCGCGTTTGTCCCCCTACCAAGATGACTTCGTTGATCTCGTTTATCTTGAAAGGAGATGCTTCAAGAGCGCGTTTGGTGATCGCGATCGAACGGTCGACGTACTCCTGTGCGAGTTCTTCGAGTTTGGCCCGCGTAAAGCGCAAGAGTAAGTGCTTGGGCCCTTCGGCATCGGACGTGACAAAAGGAATATTGATCTCGGTTTCGGTGGTGGTCGAAAGCTCAAGCTTTGCTTTTTCAGCCGCTTCGTCGAGGCGTTGCACAGCGAGAGGATCTTTGGTTAGGTCGATACCGTTTTCTTTTTTGAATTCGTCGGCGATCCATCGCACGATCTTTTGGTCGATATCACGGCCGCCCATGTGTGCGTCGCCATCGACGGACTTGACTTCGATGACATCGTCACCCACTTCGAGCACCGATACGTCGAAGGTGCCGCCACCAAAATCGAAGACTACTATTTTTTCGTCTTTCTTTTTGTTGAAGCCGTACGCAAGTGCCGCTGCCGTTGGCTCGTTGATGATGCGTTTGACATCGAGACCTGCGATCTTACCCGCGTCTTTGGTTGCTTTGCGTTGAGAATCATTGAAATATGCGGGCACGGTAATAATCGCTTCGGTAATCTTCTCGCCGAGCTTTGCTTCCGCATCGGTTTTGAGCTTCTGCAAGATCATGGCGGAAATTTCTTCAGGACGATAATCCTTGTCGCCCATATGCACGAGCACTCCGCCATCGGAAGAAGTTTTGACTTCGTACGGTACGATCGCTTTGTCTTTCTGAACGGCATCTTCGGTAAAACTGTGGCCGATGAATCGTTTGATGCCGTAAATAGTATTTTGCGGGTTGGTCACTGCTTGCCGTTTCGCGACCGTACCCACGACACGTTCTTTGGTTTTGGTCATCGCCACAATGGAGGGTGTTGTGCGGCTACCTTCGGCATTTTCAATGATGCGTGGTTCGCCGCCCTCGACGATTGCCATCGCAGAGTTGGTGGTACCAAGATCTATTCCAAGTATTTTTGCCATATAGTGTGAAAAGAAATTACGTAATAATTCTTTAAACTTTTATAACTAGTTTGTGTGAGCATTATACACTGCAACAACTACTTTTGCAGGACGGATAAGCTTGTCGTGAAGCATAAAGCCCGGCTGAATTATTTCGTGTATCATGTGATCCTGTGCGTGGTCCGTGACAGAAGCGGTACTGACTGATTCGTGTATATTCGGATCAAATGCATCGCCGGCTTTGCCAAATGTCTCAAGACCATGTTCTCGCAAAACATTCATCAGTTGTGCATGGATATGTTCAACACCCATACGCCAATTTCGGTCGACATTTTGCCACGCCTGCCCTTTCATTGCCATGCCAAAACTGTCGACGACAGCGAGCAAGTCGGTGATGATAGTTTCTGCTGCTCGTGTTCGTTCGCGTTCAAAACCTGCCGCTACTTCTTTTTTGTAATTGACCAGATCAGCTTTTGCGCGCTGCCATCCTGCCAGATGTTCCATTTTGTCCACTTCGCATGCTTTCAGTTTGTTTCGTAGCGCTTTCAGTTTTGCCTGAGCTTCGTTCCCGAAATCTGCCTCGTCATTTTCATCCATGGCCTCTGTCTTGTCCGGCTCTACGGTAACTTCTTCGTCTTCGTGATGTTGCTGCATGCAAACATTATAGAGATCAAATTATATTTGTCAAACAGCTAGTTGACAAATATAATAAATTATGTATAATTGACTTTGAATTGAGGCCCCCTCTGTCGGAGAGGGTAGGAGCAGGAGGACAAGATGCAGAAGTTCTTTCTAGAGGTGCTAAAAAACCTTGCCATTGGAGCATGGACAACAACGGCTTGCCTCTTGCAAGCGTTTCTTGTGTTAATAGTAATGCGCGGCCTGCATATTTTTATCACGGCCGAGGGCATGGGCGATTTTGCCCTAGCGATACTCTTTGTTTTGGGCGCAGGAAGTGGCGTCCCAGCCGTCATGGCATCCTTGGAATTGTTGGTGAAAGAGATTCGATCTCTCTAACCGACAAATTCTTCTGAAGAACACAGAACCTTTACCGGCCCTTCTCAAGGGGCCGGTTTCTTTTTATCGCTTGCTCCACTGCGGAGATTTGCGGGCTTTTTTGAGGCCGAATTTGCGGCGTTCTTTTTCGCGCGGATCACGTTTGAGGTAGCCTGCTTTTTTGAGTGTCTTTCGATGGGTGAGGTCGAGATCGGTGAGTGCTCGGGCGATGCCATGACGGAGTGCTTCGGCTTGTGCCGCGATGCCGCCGCCGATGATCTTTGCGGTTACAGAAAATTTTTGCGGAAGTTCGAGTGCCGAAAAAGCTTCATGAGCGCGCGAGCGAAGGATCTCGGTTGGGAAATATTCTTCGGACGGCTTGTCGTTGACCAACACCGACTGTTTTGCGGCCGGAGTGATACGCACGCGCGCGATCGCCGTCTTTCTGCGGCCAACTGCTTCCGTATATGCTGTTGTAGATTTGGTTGCCATATTATGCATGTATAGTAAGTCGCTTCATCCGTCCTGCACGCAGTTTGTTGTTGGGAAGCATGCCGTAGACCGCCAAGCGCACGACTTCGACATGTCCTTTTTTTGTGATGACCTGATTCATGCTGGGCTGTCGCAAACCGCCCGGATAACCCGTATAGCGTGAATAGGTTTTTTGCTGACGTTTTTTTTCAGGTAAAAAGAGTTCTGATACGTGCTCAATCGTCACCTTTACGGGTGATTGCAGATGACGAGTGAAGGTAACGGTCTTTTTGCCAAGTAAGACTGCTGCAGCCTCACTTGCAACGCGTCCCAAGCGTTTACCGCGCGCATCTATGATATGTATTGTTTCTGTTGGTGTAGTCATACTTGTTGTTACTCGACAAATCCTATGTATGCTTTCATGCTTGCATCTCCAGGACGACGTCCGATACGCACGACACGCGTGTAGCCGCCTTGTCGAGCTTTGAATCGAGGGCCGATGGTCGTAAAGAGTTTCTTGGTCGTTTCAGGAGCATTGCCCAAACGTGCCGCAACGAGACGACGGCTTGCAACGTTGTCGGTTTTGGCATGCGTCACGATGCGTTCGATAAATGGACGCAATTCTTTTGCACGAGCCTCGGTCGTCGTGATATGGCCGTGAAGAACCAATGACCGTGCAAGTGAACGCAACAGAGCGCGCCTGCCGTTGCGCTCCCTGCCGAATTTTCTGTTGCGATCGTGTTTTTTCATACGTATGTGAGTATACCTGATTTCCCGCAGCTTGCAATTTATTTCAGCGTAATGCCGTATTCGCCCAGTGCGCGCTTGATCTCCTGCAAACCTTTCATTCCCAAACCCTCGATGGCGAGAATATCCTCTTCTTTTTTGCGGGCAAGGCCGCCGATCGTACGGATGTTGGCGCCGGTGAGCGCATTGATGGTACGTGCGGAAAGCTTGAGCGTTTCAATGCGTGTCTTGAAGAGTTCCTGATCGAGCGCTTGACGGGGAGCGTTATCATCTGACGCTGCTATAACAGCCTTCTTTTCTTCAGGGATGATATTTTCCGTTTCTTGTGTCGCCTCTTTGCGATCTTCTTCTTTAAAGCCGATCACAGCTTTGAGCTGATGGATCAGCGTCTCGATCGCTTTTTCAAGTGCCTGTCGTGGCAATACTGTACCGTCAGTTTCGATGGCGATGCGCAAACGATTGAAATCGGTACGATCACCAACGCGCATGTTCTCAACTTCGTAGTTGACGCGGCGGATCGGCGAGAAGGTCGCATCGAGCGCAATGGCGCCGATTTCAACACGTTCGCCATGATGCATCTCGCGCGAAACATATCCAAGCCCTTTCTCAACGCGCATTTCGATCGACAACGGCGCTTTTGCGGTGATCTCTGCAATGTATTGTTCTGGATTGAGGATCGTTACCTGCCCTGCCGCATTGATGTCTCCGGCAGTGACCGCTTTTGGGCCGCTCACATTGAGCAAGAGGGTTATGGATTCGTCGGTATGCAGTGCGATGCGAACACGTTTGAGGTTGAGCAATATCGTGATGACGTCTTCCTTGACGTGATCAAGCGCGCTGAATTCGTGTTGTGCACCCTCAATCTTGACCGAAGTGATTGCGGCGCCCGGCAGCGAAGAAAGGATGATGCGGCGCAGGCTGTTGCCAAGGGTATGGCCGTAACCGGGAAAAAGGCCGTCTATTTCATAAACACCGGAAAAACCCTCCTCTGAAACGATGCGGGGTTTTGACGGAAGTGTAACATTGTATTCCATAACTCAATCGTCTTACAATTTTTAATAAAATTACTAACGGCTATAATATTCGAGCACGGCACCAAGATCGGCAACGCTTTCGACGGCATGTTTCTGCGGCATCGTCTTGATGTTTCCTTCAAAAACAGCGACATCGAATGTCATCCATGCGGGTGCGCGGACATCGGCGATCGCTTGCTTGCGGTTTTGCACCAATGGCTTTTGCTTGCTCTCGTTTCTGATACCAAAAGTATCGCCTTCTTTGACATGATATGAAGGAACGGTCATTTTGCGGCCGTTGACGACGACATGTCCGTGCGAAACCATCTGGCGTGCGAGGGGACGGCTATTGGCAAGACCGGCTCGGTAGATGACGTTGTCAAGGCGGGTTTCCAGTTGGCGCATAAATGCTTCGGCCGGATCATTGCCCGCGCTTTTCTTATGGGCTTCCGCAACATAGCGGCGCAATTGCCGTTCGGGAACACCGTATGCTAGACGTACCTTTTGCTTTTCAAGAAGCTGCTTGCCGTAATCAGACAATGCCTTACTGCCTTTTTTACCTCTCGATTTTGTATGGCGCGCTTCAGAAAGCGTAAATTGCTGCGTCTGGCATTTGTCAAAAATGCCGCCGCCAAGCCTTCTGCATATTTTGTATTTTGGGCCGATTTTCATACTAGGTGATTATACTCGTCGCGGTTTTGGCGCACGTGGACCGTTGTGCGGTACCGGTGTGCGGTCTTGAATGCTGCTAATGGTGATACCCTTGCCTGCAAATGAACGCATTGCAGATTCGCGACCGGAACCCACGCCCCGTATGACGACTGCAACATCTTTGACTCCCAACAGTGCCGCTTTTTCGCCGATCAACTCTCCGACTTTTGCCGCAGCAAAAGGCGTACTCTTTTTTGCTCCCTTGAATCCAAGGCTTCCGCTGGAAGCGGTCACGAATATATTGCCGGTTTTATCAGACAACGAAACAAGCGTGTTATTGTAGGTCGCTTGTATGTGTAACACGCCGCTGTCGAGGCGTTTCTTTGGCGTACGAGCCATCGAGCGTGAACGAAGTCCCGCGTCTACTGAAGATCCTTGTTTTTTTACAATACGTTTTTTACCCATACTATGTCGCTATTTCTTTTCTACCTTACGTCTGCCTGAACCCATCGTCTTCTTAACGCCCTTGAGGGTACGCGCGTTGGTCTTGGTGCGCTGGCCGCGTGCCGGCAAACGTTTGACATGACGTGAGCCACGGTATGATCCGATATCTTTCAGGCGTTTGATGTGCGAACTTACTTCACGTCGTAGGTCGCCTTCGATGTTGAAATCTCCTCCTTCTATTTGTTTGCGGATCGCATTTTCTTCATCGGTATTGAGATCTTTTGGCTTTTTCCCGACATCGATCTTTGCAAGCGCAAGGATCTGCTTTGCGCGGGGTCGGCCAATACCGTAAATGCCGGTGAGGGCTATCTCGATTCGTTTATCGTCGCGAAGTGTTATACCTGCAATACGCATATGTTCAATATATTAACCTTGCCGTTGTTTATTGCGGGGTTTCTTTTTATTAATCACGTAAAGGCGCCCGCGGCGACGGACAATCTTGTCATCAGGACTTCTTTTTTTGATAGATGATCGTACTTTCATAAAAACTACAGCCGTTTAATAATGCGCGCACGGCCGCCATATGGATCCATTTGCAGCACGACGCGATCCCCCACCAAGACTTTGATCCGGTGCATGCGCATTTTGCCTGCAAGGTACGCCAAGATTTTCTCACCGTTACTTTCCAAAACAACACGAAACAACGCATTGGGAAGCGCTTCCTCGACAGTACCTTGCGCTGTGTCCAATTCCTTGTTATGCATTACGGCAAGTGATGAGTATCATACCAGAATGGTTTTTCTAGTCAAGCGACTTGGTGACCGCGATCTTTTCGATAGTATCAGGAAACGTGCTTTTCCAGAAGGGACGGACGGTTATTTCGGCCTTTTGAATGCTCGGATAGCTCTTTAAAATGGTCGGTAAAGCTGCTTTTTCTTTGCCCGCAAGGTCTTTTTTCAGCTGTTCTTCGTCGAATTGCCAGACAAACTTTCCCGTGCCTTCAACGTGCACCTTGATGGTAGTATTTTGCCAGGGCGTCTCTTTTTGGAGGTCTTCCTCAATGGGGGCCACGGTCACTTTGAGGTCAGCCGGATTTTCAAGCGCGATCGAGGTATTGTCATACCCAGCGATTGCGGCACTTGCCAAATGTCCCGCGAATTGATCATGATCGAAGAGCACATTGTGCAGGGTTCCTTTGACCTGGATTTTTACGTTATTACCCTCATTCTCGATCGGCAATGCTTCAAATTCGTAAAAATATGCTCCATCGAACGTGTAGAATCCGTCGGGCACCTGTCCCGGCTGCCCCGCTTGAGCGATGAGGTCAGTCTTAAGGCTTGTCTCAAGCTCATTTTGAATGTTGCTCAGCTGCGTATCGTCGATTGTGTTGCGCTTGCCCTCAAAACCACCCGTCATCGGTTCTTTCGAGTTTGCATAAAAACCTTCATAACGGGGAGTGCCTTCAAAACCGGGAATCGTGAACTTCGAGGGGCCGACATTGTACGTCGTCCCTGGCTGATCAGCGGTAACCGTTGCTTCAATACTTCCCGGAACGGCCGTTCCGTCGCTTCCCATAGTACGACCAGGGACAGTTAGAGAGTCCCGAATACGAAATATCTTTCCATCCTCGGTTTCGAATCGCGTATTGGTAATGAGACGCTGTGGCTTGTCGTCGAAATTGTTGTATATGGTGATCTTTCCTGTTGCCCGCTCTGCAACATCTTCCGACTTGGTCGCGGGTACTTCCTTACTTGTGGTTTTTTCGACGGCGGCTGTTTTAAATTGGAGCTGACCCGGCACGTTTTCTTGCGTAGCGATGAAATCGCCATTGATAAATGCGTCTTGGTGTCTTGGAGAAACGGTAATAGACGCGCCGGCAAAAACGAATGACAATAAAAGTATCACTACGACAAGACCTGCAACCCCGATACCGCCTATCATGAGCCACGGGAATCGCCTCTTTGAGGCTGAGTACGCACGTGCACGTCGCGTGCGCGATTCGGTACGTTCCGGCATGTCGGATTCGGGGCTGGAAGTATGCGACGTTGTCCCCATTTCTTCTCGATATGTGCTGACCACGTTTTCTTTTCTGTTTCCTTCCGGTTTTTGCGAGACAGATACGACCGGAGGAATGCTCACCTCTCGCTCTTCTTCGCGTTGCACGCGACGTGGCACTGATGGTTTGGGAACAATGTCTTGGAGGGGTTTCTTCGGCATGGCAAATCAAATTATTTTTTGTAATGATAAGTATACAACAAACACGGTCATTACAATATACCTACGATGTCAACAACGATGTGCGTGTCGAACGGCAGATCGGGTTCTAATTTGATCACGCCGTGGGCATCGTTGGTTAGTTTGGAACAAGTCAGTACTTTATATGGCGCATCGTTCACAGTCATCTCCGCAGAAATCGAAGTCAATTTTGTGGCGTAGGCTGATTGCCACGATTCTTCCGCCACGATGATCGCCGTGTGCGGCAGTGGCGTGCCGCTGTAGAGTGTGGCCATCGTTTTGGTAAAGAATGTGCGCCAGGCATCAAATCCTTTTTGAAACGATGCGTAGGCAGCATCATTGCGCAGCGCCTGTTTGTCATTGAGGTACAAGTTCGAACGGCTGACAGCTTCTTCAAAATTCATATGATGCTGTTGTGCCATGGTGCGTAGTACTGAGCGCGTTCCGTGCGGAAACGTTTGTGTCCCGATCAGTACATTATTTTCGATGATGCTGACGTCGGTACATTCTCCCGAAATGACTACTTGCAACATAGTATGTTCTTCAGGAAAGAGTTTTTGTAGAGCATGATGGGTGACGAATGTTGCGCTGGCAAAACGCACCGGCGTGTGATCAGCAAGTTGTGAGAATGTCTCACGAACGCGCTTCATAAGCGTTTCGGTTGCTACGGTGATATGGAACGTGGCACGCAGCTCGTGCGTCCTGCGATCGTAGGGTTTGTCCGTAGTGTATCCGTCCAATTGGGTTGAAACCAAAACATTTTCAATAGAAGTCATTGGTACGACAGTGTCGTTTTTCTCTTTTGTCTGCTCGATAAATGCTTTATATTCTTGTTCTTGCAGGTTGGCGATCAGGGCACGGGTCACGGCAAATGGCGTTTTCTTTTTCAGCGTTACGCTGCGAGTCGCTTCGATAAACCATGGCGAAGAAAATACGCAGACGAACTCGACATCTTTCCGTTTACCGCGAGATAGCTGTGAAAGATAATCCGTGCTCACCCGCATAACGACTTCCAAAAGGGTCGCAAGGGTCGCATGCTCGTATCGTTCCGTATTGGTGAGATCAAAAAACGGTACGTATGAAGCAGTATGATACACCATGTGCGGCATCCCGCCTTGTAGAACAATCGCCGCTGCGCGGACTTGGCCGCTACCGATATGAAAAAGCACTATCGTGCGTGTTGTCTCGTGCTTGGAAAATAGCCTCATCAGTATGAGTATAGAAAAATGAATGCGTAAATACAATGATTATTTCAACACAAATGGATTGTAGTCGATGCCACGATCGTAGGTATCAATACTTTCTGCGCGTTTGAGGCGGTTAACGATGAGATAGGTGAGCGGCGTTGCAAGCACTTCATAGGCGACTTTAAACAAATAACTGGAGATGATGACGGTACATATAGCAGCGACGGATATTGTCCCGGCAAATGCGATGGTGACGAAAATGATGCTGTCAATGCCCTCGCCTATGACGGTAGAGCTGATCGTTCTCACCCACAAACGTTTGCCTTCCATCCATACTTTCATTTTTGACAACACATACGAGTTGCTGAATTCGCCGGCAAAGTACGCAAGCATGGAAGCGAGCGTGATCCTGGGTACTGCGCCAAGGATAGCCTCGTACGCTCCCTGATGCGGCCAAAATGCAGGCGCGGGAAGCAATTGCACCAGCCAGTAACAAAGCGACATGAGTATGAGTGCCGCAAAACCCGACCATATGATCTTTCGCGAAGCCCGGTATCCGTACACTTCCGTGAGAATGTCTCCAAATATATAGCTGATGGGAAATACGAAAATCGCTCCCGAAACGACAAACGGACCCAATGCAACCAGTTTGACGGCGGTAGTGTTGGAGATCATCAACACCGCGACAAACAAAATGGCAATGTAGAGGAAGTATTTGCTGTGTGTTGCAGCAAGGGTCTCAGGAGGCATATTAGTTAATACTAGATCATTGTAATATTGCCTTGATACGTCGTACGCCGGCGGATGATGCTTCTTCTTTGACGATCTTGAACGTGCCTTTGATGTTTCCGGTGTTCTCGACATGCGGGCCGCCGCAGAGTTCTTGGGAATACACGGTGCCATCATCACATGCGACCGCGTAGACATTGACCATATCGGGATATTTTTCCCAGAAGCTGCCTTCGACACCCGCGGCTTTTGCTTTTTCTTTTTCGGTCAAGGTAATGGTCACGGGGCACTTTTTTTGTATGGCCTCGTTGACGTAGCTTTCCACTTTGTCGAGCACGTCGCGCGGAACTTTTTCGGGATAGGTAAAGTCAAAACGCGTGCGTTCTGCGGTGATGTTACTTCCTGCTTGGTGCACATCGTCGCCCAAGTACTTACGCAAACCCGCAAGCATCAAGTGCGTACAGGTGTGGAGCATGGTCGTGATCTCGCCATGATCGGCAAGTCCACCTTTGAATTTTTGTTCAGAGCCACTGCGCGAGAGGTCTTGGTGCTTGTGCATTTCGGCTTTAAATCCCTCCTCGTCTACTTTTTTTCCGCGCTCGTGCGCAAGCTCAAGCGTGATCTCAAACGGAAAGCCGTAGGTAGAAAACAACATGAATGCGTCAGTGCCGGAAATAATGTCGCTCTGCATTTTTTCAAATTCACGAAGACCGCGCACAAGCGTTGTGCGAAAACGTGATTCTTCTTCCTCGATTGCTTGGCGAATGTGATCTTGTTTTGCCGCAAGTTCAGGGTACGCGTCTTTGTACATTTCAATGATTGGCTCGACGACATTATCAAGGCCCTTTTCGGTAATACCAAGCATGTCCGCAAAGCGGACCGAGCGACGAATGAGTCTTCGCACAAAGTAGCCCTGGTCAGTGTTGGACGGATGAATACCATCGGCAATAAGAAATACTGCGGCCTTCATGTGGTCTGCGATAATCCGAAAGCTACGTTTGTCGTCAGCGTAGGATTTGCCCGAAACTCGTTCCAAGTACTCAATAATGGGAACGTGCGTTATTGGAAAAACATCAGAACTATTGGCTACCGCCGCGGCGATACGCTCCAAACCTGAACCATGGTCGATATTTGGTTTTTCCAGTGGAACGAACTTCCCTTCCGCAACCTTGCGATACGCCATGAAGACATTGTTGCCGATTTCCATAAAACGGCCGCAGTCACAGTTGGGGTGGCAATGCTCGCCAAATGCTGTGTCGTGCTCAATGTCTGTGAACTCATAAAACATTTCCGAGTCCGGACCGCAAGGGTCGCCCACGGGAGTCGTTTCAGGTCCCGTCTTGCCTCGGTTCCACCAGTTTTTCTTTCCTTCGTAATAGAAAATTCGTTCGCCCTCCTTCATGCCTCGCTTATAGCCGTCGGCTTCCGTATTAATGTCGGCGATGTCCGCTCGAATTCCCTTTTCTTGAAATAATTTTTGCCACAATTCGGCAGCTTCAGAATCTTTGGGAATACCGTACTCTGGAGCACCGATAAAACAGGTGATGTAGAGATGTTCGGCATCAAGTCTCAACTCATCGACAAGAAAGGTAAACATCCATGGAATTTGCTTTTCCTTAAAATATTCACCCAACGACCAATTGCCGAGCATTTCAAAAAATGTCGTATGACGATTATCCCCCACTTCTTCGATGTCCATCGAGCGAAAGCATTTTTGCGAATCGGTCAGTTTGTCTCCTGATGGATGCGGCCGCCCCAAAAGATACGGCACCAAGGGCTGCATACCTGAGCCGGTAAAAAGCGTGGTCGGGTCATTCTCCGGCACCAACGACGCTGAAGGGATCACCGTATGACCCCGCGCTTTGAAAAACTCCAAGTATTTTGTGCGTACTTCTGCCAGATCCATATACAGTACCTTACGGTTTTTACAAATAGTTTGCAAATGTCAATTTGCAATGAGGTTAACGATGAGTTGGATCATAATATCCTTCTCCTTTGGGTCGCTTTCAGCAACGAGGAGCGCGAGTGCAGCGAGCGCATTGTCGTTGATTTTCTTTTCACCGTTCTTTTTGTAGAGATGTCTGTTTTTGTCGAGAAAATACACGAACAAAAACGATCCCGAGCGTTTGTTGCCGTCGGAAAACGGATGGTCCTTGATGATGAAATACAAAAGATGCGCCGCTTTTTGTTCGATGGTGGGATAGAGTTCTTTGCCGCCAAACGATTGATAAAGTCCGCGGACGATACCCATGAATTCGCCGCCTCGCTCGTAGGCAAACATGTCGGTCGCTTCACCTTTTTCCATGAGCTTGGTACGCACGGTGTCGAGCACGGAGAGCGATTCTTCGTGTGTAAGCGTGGCATGAGCCATTGTACCTTTTGGTTCTTTGAGGGTTTCAGCATCGTACTGCTCGAGTACCGAAAGCGTTTTTGAGTATTCGGAAAGCAGTGAAAAAATT
The DNA here is from genome assembly GCA_964634575.1 of uncultured Candidatus Saccharibacteria bacterium. Taxonomy (GTDB): domain Bacteria; phylum Patescibacteriota; class Minisyncoccia; order Phycocordibacterales; family UBA12088; genus CAZDRD01. Next base: position 14,276 of record CAZWIY010000001.1, read on the forward strand.
TCTTGCTCCTGTCCGCGTAAGTTGTCTAACGAAACCTTGGAACTCAAGAACTGCACCGTTGATTGCAGCACGGTGAAATTTTCTACGGCTTGTTCGAGACGTTTCTGATTGATCGCGTACCCTTTCACAAGGTACTGCTTGAGCACCGATGTGGCCCAGATACGGAAGGCCGTGGCCTGCTTGGAATTGACACGATAGCCGACAGAAAGAATGAGGTCGAGGTTGTAATAATCGACATTTCTGGTAACCTCCCTTCCCCCTTCTTTTTGAACTGTTGCAATTTTTGCAACAGTTGCTTTTTTGGTTAGTTCGCCAGAATTATAGATATTGCGTATATGACGGGATATACCTGATTTATCAGTATCAAACAATGAAGCTATCTGATTCAATGTCAGCCACACCGTTTCATCTTCTATCCGTACGCGAAAATCCACCGCTCCTTTCGAGGGTCTGTAGATAACCACTGCATTTTGTTGCTTTGCCTTAGCCATAAGCAAAATCGTACCATTTTGCTTAGCTTTTTGCCATTTCAAATGCTACGTGGTAGCTTTGACAGGAGTTGCAAAACGGGGAGATACTATCATGAAAATACGCGCACGCTGTCGCGGGTCCGGTTGGCTCTTTCGTCCCAAACACAGGCGTCCAATAAAAGACTCATTCAAAAAATGCACCTCATGCGCTGGTACGGGAGTTTGTGCACGGAAACGATTCCCGGGGATTGTTCGTATTCACGCCGCCACGCAATAACGTGTGGCGGTATTTCATGTCCAGCTACTTCTTGTTCAAAGCGACAATTTTTTCATATAACTCCGGTGTCGTCATGCGTATCACCTCGGCCCGTTTTTTGACCTCTTTAAGTTCCTCCTGCCAGTGGCCTCGTGAAAGTCTAAAGTTTAAAAAAGCCATTGCATCGTCGTCTCTCACCTCTTTAGGTAACGAAGCCAGATCAATACACCCACCCATCGCATGGGCGTCGGCCGCCGTATCAGGATATCCTAATGCGCGGCCCAAAGGTCGCGGGTCGGATCCAGCATCAAGTAGCGCATGCAGGTGCTCTTGGTCTTTACCAACGCAAATTTCGATAAACATATGCTCATTGTCCGATGTCTCCCTTTTCTCATAGGGTATGCAAAGTGTGTCGAGTGTTTGTTCAATAAGCGATATATCATACTGTATATCGTCACGCCCTGATTCTTCGTGTACAGGAAACTGAAACTCAAGGATACTTGCAGGCTTCTTACCTTGAACGACGAGTGCGAGGTTGGCACGATCTTCAAAGGATAAAGAGACGAGCTTGCCAATGGTCTGTTTCAGTACCTCGATCTCATTTGGTTTTGGTATATGTTCCATTATATTACGTGGCTGCAAGGTTTCTTAGGATATCAAGCAAGGATTCGGTACCAACTACTTGAAACGTATCGAAATCTATTTTTTTGTAGATCCTGCTCTTATCTACACGGTCATCAATAAGTAACGCATCGGAATAAGTATATCCATTTTTCTTGAGATATTCGTGGAAGAAAGGAGCGGAACGAGTATCTTCAGACACGTCAAATTTCAGCGCTTTTTGATCAAAGGAGACGAGAACGTCGTCAAAGTGGGTGTCTAATTTTAATGCGGGCACGACGTACTTCCTAAAAATATCCATGTTGTCAGTTGCAACAACACACTTGATGCCCTTTTTTCGAATTTGGGCAATCAAAGGTAATATCTCATCTGAAAGCAAAGTCATTGATTGACAGCTTTTTGCCAAGTCTTCTCGCAAAACTTCTAGGTCATAGCCAAATTGTTTAGAAGCAAGCCGAAGTATCTCATCCTCATCAATTTCTCCCCTCATCCACTTCTGAATCAACATTTCGTTCTCAACAAACAAAAAATTGATGATATTTTCATGCCAGTGATGCCTGTCGTGAAGAGGGTCTTTCAATTGTCCCCAGAAGCCACAGTAGCTTAAGGTTTTATGCCAATCAAAGAAAATGATCTTGTAGTGCTTAGTCATGCGAGGATGTCATGTTCGACTGAAACTCGTGATCATATCAATCAGCCCACTTTTTTCTTTGCAAGAAGTGTTTTAAGCAATCTGATATTGTCTTCAATCTCTTTGAGGCCATCTTTGATGAGGGACGGGTCTGCAGGATCAATGCCGATATTGCGAAAAATGTCGTCAGGCCGTGCGCTACCTCCCGCTGTAAGAAACTGATCTATTTTTTGGATGAATGCAGGATCTTCTTTGTAGTGGCGCAATAGGATTTTGCTGATGAGCTGGCCGTAGGCGTACGAATAGACGTAAAAGAAATTGCGAAAGTGCGAGACGAGCACGAAGAGATAGCCATCGTCATCGGTGACATTCACTTTGGGACCAAGGTAAGCGCGCAAATGTTTTGCGAGTAGTTTGGCAAGTGCGTCGTGCGTGAGCGAACCTTCCGTGCGCACGCGCGTATGAAGCTCGAGTTCGAAGTTAAAAAAGGCGATTTGGCGGAATATGGTCGATATATCTTCTTGGATGTGATCATGAAGCGCCATGATTTGTGCTTTTTCCGGCAGGGTTTCAATGAGGCGATCGAGTGCGAGCGCTTCAAAGAACGTACTCGCGGTCTCTGCGGCGGGAATGACGTAATCTTTGTAGATCGTCGGTTGCGTGCGGCTGCGTTCGCTATGGATCGCATGCCCCATCTCATGCGCGAGGGTGGTAAATGAACGGATATCATCGGCCTGATTAAGCAGTACGACGGTCGGTGTGTTTGACGTGTGCGAACAAAACGCACCGCCGGCTTTGCCTTTACGCGGATAGACGTCGATCTGCCCGTTCTTGGCCATTGTCTCCAAAATGCCGGCATAGATCGGATCCGTTTTTTCAAGCGTGGCATGAAGCAAATGATACCCTTGTATAAATGGAATATTGATTTTAGTCTTCCCGACATCGGCGGCATAATCAGCCAGCGTAAGCTTCTTCATGCCGAGCATATCGGCTTTTATTTTATAAAATTCATGCGCGATCTTGAAATGTTCGGTAACAGTTTCTACCAACGTCTCCACGACTTTCTCGTCGTTTTGATACCGCAGAATGGTCGAAGAATAAGGCTTTTTATAGCCCCGCAATTCGTCTTCTATTTTTTTGTCAGTCACGACCGCATTGAGTTCGCTTTCGGCGAAATCGCTTACAGCGCGGAGTTTTTCCTGACAGAGCGCATGCAACTTTGCCCGGTCTTTCTGATTGGAAGTGCGCATGAGGGCGCGTGCCGCATCTATGGTCAACTCGGTTCCCTTCCAGTGCACCATCTGCTTGGTGAGTACTTTGTTGAAGCCGGTAACCCAAAGCGTATGCGACGGCAGGGATTTGAGGTTGAGAATCTTTTCTTCGCTTTCTCCCAGGTTATGCTCGCTTTGCGAAAAAATCACCCAAAGAAGATGTCTGAAATGAGCGAATCGTTCATTTTTTAAAATCGCTTCCTGGCGATTTTTATCGAGTCGTCCCAATGCAAGCTCGAAGAACAGCACTTTGTTATGGGCTTTTGTAAAGCGATCTGAGAGAAGCGGGATCTGCGCCGCCGCGATCTTATCCGCACTGTTGAGTTCCTGACGATACCAAAAATAGACGAGCGGCTTTTGTCCGCCAATGCTTTCCAACAATTCCTCATAATCGAGAAGTGCTTTGAGCAGCTTTGTGTCATCGACAAAGATGTTGGCATCATTGCGATAGCGCTTTTCAAACGACATACAAGCCTGTTCAATGGCTTGTATGTCACGTTCTATATTTGGATCTTTTTCAGATTTGTAGAGGAGGCCGAGATTCCAGGCAGTCTTGAGAGCGGACATCTTTTAGAGCGTCTTCTTGATGTTGGCTTTTGCGCGCAATTGTGCAACCTGATCGTTTATGAGCGCGCCGGTTTTTTGTTGCAACAGCTGGCTTTCGATCGTACTTTTGATGTCTTCAAATTTTGGAGCACCTTGCTGGCCCTTGAATTGCTGGTCATATACCGCCTGCACTTCTTCTGGCGTAACCGTTGCCGACTTGATATCGGTGTTAGCATCGAGATATGCCTGAATGATTTTCTCATTGCGAAGGTTGGTGCGCAATTCGTCTTTCGTCATGCCCACTGCTTCGAGCTGGCCCTGGAGCGTGTCTTCACTACCGAAATTTTTAACCAGGTCGGCGTAGGCCGCGTCGACGTCGGCATCGGTCACGGTGACCCCCGTCTTTTTTGCTTCTTGGAGCAAAAGCGTGGTATTGATCATTTCATCGAGGACTCCTTCGCGAAGTGAGGCGGTCGAACTCGCATCGAGTTGTTGTTGAGTGCCGACGGCGGTTTTGACCTGATTAAAGCGTTTGTCGAAATCGGCGCGCGTGATAGCTTCACCGTTGATCATCGCGACCGAAGCGGTGCCGCCCGTAGCGCTGGGGAGACCGAGCTTGATGTAACCGAACGCATGGAGTGCGGCGACTGCGCCGATCGCTACCAAAAGAGCAACGAGACCGCCGACTTTGAGCGTCGTGTTGCTTTTGCCAGTACCTTGAGCAATGTCTTGTTCTTGTGAATCCATAGTATGTTTAATTGATTTTCAAGCATTGTACCAAACCATGTCCGAAAGCACAAATGTCAGCCTTTGAAGTATTCATCACTGACACCTTCAAGCTTTTGGTCGGCCGGTATTTCGATAAAGTTGAACTGTGCGGGTCTGCCATCGATAAGCGCGCTCATAGCGGGTTTGGGCGGACCGTCGAAGGTGACTTGGAATTGCTTGGGAGTAACAACCTGGGCGCATGTAGTCGAAGCATCGGGCGCTACGGTCGTAAAGCGAATCTCAACGGTGCTGCTACCTTGCCCGATGAAAAATGGTTCGGCGGTAAGGGTGTGACAGGCGCTTGGTACGGGCAGCTGGCCAACAATGAAGTGTTTGCCGTTTTTGAATTGATGCTGCGCCGTGATGACTTCACCAGCGGTGTTGCTGGCCGGGGGCATCATCTCCGGAGTGGAAGTTGCCGATGGTGTCGTGGTACGGTGCATATAAATCGTGTACCCGAATATTCCCGCCGCGAGAAGAATGATACAACCGACCGCGATCATAAGTGGCGTGTTGAGACGATAGTTCATGATGAACAAATGTTATTGCACTGCCTGGACTGCCGCGGCAGCACCTTCCGGATGACCTGGTGGCGTGGGCAAGGTGTTTGCATTGGGCAATACCTGCGCAGTACGCGCTTGATGGATAAAATCGGCCATAGTACGGTTCTTTTGATCTTGCCACCACAGATATGAAAACCACGTGAACGTCACGACCATAATAATGCTGAGGACGAGTGGTTTTTGTAAAAAATTGAGCATGATTGCGATAAGCGGGTTATATGATTAATTATCTTCCATAGTATGCGCAGTTGTATCGCTGCACAAGCGGTCGATCTCTTCGAGTGTTGATTGTTGCGCATGTGCCGATATGCCTATGGTACGCAGTATCTCTGGTTTCTTTTGCAGCGTGTTGCACAGGATGATGCCTTCAGCGATTAAGCGTCGTTTGTCGGCGGCAGAAAGCGATGTGAGGGCGGTGATGGGATGTGCGTGCGTTTGTTCGATGATATCTTGCAGGTTGCCTTCGGCTGGGTAATTCCAGCCGATAAGCGTGAGTCCTGCGCAGGCGGCATACTCGACGGCTTGTGAGGTGAACTTGGTATTGGTGATGAGATATGCATGATCGAAATGCGGCACGGCGTTTTTGTCGGCTGCGTGGCGTGCGTGCAAGTCATCGAAACGGGCACGGACATAGAGTGCGACTTTGATATCAGTGCGCATGCCAATATCGTTGTGGAATTTGAGTTCGGCTCCCATGGTCGTGCCGTCTTTTTTTGCGATGACGTCAAGTTCGTGGGTGACGCATTTGCCGGGCAGCGTGATGCGCGTCGTCACCTCGTATCCTTGCGCGCGAAAGAGTTCGCCGACAAAATCTTCGAACGGATACCCGGTCGGGCCCAGCGACAGCAGCGCGCGGCGTAAAGAATAGCGCGATGCCGCACGACGTTCATGCGTCTGCAACAGGTCGTACGCCCGATGGTAAATATCGTGCGTGGTATAGCCGCCGTGCAATTCGTTACGGATATTCTCCAGGATGTCGCTTACCGCTTCTTGCGAAGCCCCTGCCCGCTCCAGTGAATGTTGCAGCTTATGTTCATCGAACTTTTGACGCGAACCGTCTGATTTTATGATTTCAATTGCATGCGTTGACATGCGATCATTGTACGCTACCAGCTACCGCTCTTCAATAACGCCTCCGCCCAAGCATATATTTTCATCGTACAGTACGAGCGATTGACCGGCAGGTACGAATGCTTGCGGTTCAAGCAACGTCACTGTCGTTTCGTCATGGTGTATGTGGTCGATACGTACGCGAAACAATTTTTGACGATAGCGCAATCGGGCATCATACACCTTTCCCTCTTTCGGTTCGGTAAGCCAGTTGGTCTGCGAGAGTCTAATCGTCTGCGATTTTACGCCGTCGATATCGCGAACGGGCGTTGCACTGACAGTGACGGTATTGTCTTCGATGTTTTTTTTAACGATGTAATACGGCGCGTCATGCGGTGTTTTTTTGGTGATCGCGAAGCCGTGGCGCTGACCAGGCGTCAAAAAGACGGCGCCATCGTGATAGCCGATCACGTTACCGTTGAGATCGAGTACATCGCCTTGTTTTTGTTCGATAAAGTGCGCAAGGAAATCGTGCATGTCGAGTTTGCCTAAAAAGCATACCCCTTGGCTGTCTTTCTTGGTAGCGGTATGAAGGCCGAATCGCGCGGCCTCCGCACGTACCTGGACCTTCCGGAGATGACCGATAGGAAACTGTATGGAGGGCAACTGTGCTTTTTTTATTTTCCATAAAAAATAACTCTGATCTTTCGCTTCGTCGACACCTTTCAGGAGTTGGTACGTGTGGTTCTGTGCATGCACCTGCGCATAATGGCCGGTGGCTACGATATCGGCGCCCATAGCTTTCGCTTTTTCATAAAAGATACCGAACTTTATTTTGGCGTTGCACATGATGTCGGGGTTGGGAGTGCGACCGTTTCGGTATTCCTCGATCATATAATTGCCGACTTCGCGCTTATATTCATCTGCGCAATCGAGTTCGACAAACGGTATGTTCAGTGTCGCACATACACGCTTTGCGTCCGTGCGGTCGTCGCGCCAGGTGCATGTCAAAAAATCCGGTTGCCACACACGCAAAAAAACGCCCACCACGTCGTGCCCCGCTTCTTTCAAAAGTGCGGCGGACACCGATGAATCGACGCCGCCCGATATGCCGACAAATGCCTTCATGTCACGATCAAACCACGCTTTGTCGCTCAGTTCAAGTACATCTTTTTATACCTCAGATGCTGGTCGTATTTTTGGCTGTAATGCATCGTGCCGCTTTTATCGGAAAGATAGAAGAGGTATGACGATTCGATAGGCGTGACCGCGGCCTTGATACTCGCAAGGCTCGGGTTGGCGATAGGTCCCGGCGGCAAGCCTTTGTACAAGTACGTGTTGTAGGGCGAATCTATCTTGAGGTCTGAAAATTTTGGATGATACGTATCGGTTTTCTTGATGTAGCCGAAGACCGCGTCGACCTGAAGCGGCATATTTTTATTGATGCGGTTCCAAAGGATACCTGCGATCGTGCGGCGCGACACCGGCGTGCGGGCTTCCTTTTCCAAGATCGACGCCATCGTCAGCACCTGATCGAGCGGTTTGCCGAAATCGGCGATGAGTCCTTCGATGGGTTCGATGCGTCGATAGAAATTTTGCTCCATAGTATCGATCACTTGCGCGGCGGATGCGTCGGGAAGAAAATAATAGGTATCAGGAAATAAGTATCCCTCCTTGTTTGCTGCGAGGGTCAAAAATGTCTGTTCATCGAAATGTCCGAGTTTTTCCGAAAAGATCTGCGCCATGTCGTAGGTGGTCGACCCTTCGGGGACAGTGATCTTGACCGGCAACATACCGTAATCGCCCGTCAGGAGACGTTGCGCTACTTCAAAGACCGACAAAGGGCCGCCGAAGAAATAATCGCCCGCCCGTACGCGTCCCTCGCCCCGATAGACGATGACGATCGCACTCAATGCGCTCGATGAACGGACGACTTGTTCGTCTGCCAACAGATTTGCCGTTTGTTCAAGCGTCAGGCCGTCGGGAATATGCACAATGGCGTGTGCGGGAAATGCGGTCGGTGGCGTATAGAGGAAAAAATATCCATAGCAACAGGTAATGATCGTTGCGACTACGGTCATTCCCGATACGGTGAGCAGACGTTGTCCAACCATATGCAGGCGCGTGCTCCACGTAGTCAACGATTGTGAGGTAAAACGGGGTATGGGTATTTTCATATAGGCAAATTTACGGGAGCTTCACGACGTGTCGATGGGATACGCTGCAAGGTCGGCGTCTGAATGACTGCGCCAGGGATGTGGATAAGTGTCGCAAGTTCCTCGCCGGACAATACATAGCTGGGTGTTTTGTATGGCGCATAAAACCATGAACGGCGACGATATGCGTCAAACAGCCGTACGCGCTCCCTGTTTTGGCGGTACTCTTGATAATCTTCCCACGGATAATCGTACTCGAAAAGATACCGCGTGCCGCCGATGGCATTGTAACCTGGCGGACCATAGAGCTTGAACGTATTGAGAAAACCCGCGATGGTCGTACCTTCAAATACGCCTTTGCGCGCAAAATACATGCCGCGTATGCCAACGTCGAAATGGTGCTGTTTGTAGAGCTTGCGTTCAATGCCTTTGATTTGCTCTTTTTGCAACTCGCTCAACACTTTGTATTCTTTATCGGTAAAGTAGGTGGTATCGGCAGGCGAAGAACGGATCTTTTTCAGCGCGGCCGCAGCACGCGTGTTGATGTCGCTAATCCCGATTGGCGTGCCGGGAATGGACGGTTCTTTTTTATGCACGCGAAAGAGAAATTGATACCAAAGATATTCGTCTTTGCCCATCGAGCCCAAGAACTCGATGAAGGTCGCGAATGGATCCATTTTTTCTTCTTCTTTCGTGATGCTTTTATCAAGTTCGAAGTCGATGTAGGTTTTGATCGGGAACGGGTCGGGACCGAGCTTGAAGTCGCAGCCCCACAGCTCAAATGTGTCGAGTGAGAATGGAAACTTGGCTGCATAATCTTCGGCGGGCACGATCTCGACCTCCGGATATTGGGCATAAAACGCCCGTTCAATGTGCCGTCGAAAACCCGCGCGCGTCCAGATATAAAAATGCACCTGCCCTTCCATGGAAACGATCTCGAATGAAAACCACGGACGTACCGCTCCGTCGAAGAGTCGCTTCAAAAAGGTGGACTCGCCAGGTCGCAAATGCAGCCCGTTAAAAACCGCTTCCATCGCGGCGGGAGTTTTGCGCACCTCGGCCGGCAGGCGTATTTCAAGCACTATATACGTCTGCTTTTCTATATAGCGTGCACGACGGTAGGTGATCCATTGCTGCCATGCGGCAAATGAAAAAACGATCGGCATCCAGATCGGGCCGTACGAAAAGACGATATCAAAACCTTGAAACAGCGCATGCCATGACGGGCCCTGAAACATGCCTTGTAGTAAAGAAGGTTCCATGAAGTATCTTCAAGTATACCAAAAAGTATAGCAGACCAAGGGCGATGAACATATGCCCTAAGACGGCGGGCTGTGTAAAGCGCTTACGCGCGCAGCATGTACCGGCCGTCGGTGTCGCGTTTGAAGAGCGTCGGATCCTGCAAGTTGATGAGGATCGTGTTGTCTTTGACGTAGCGTTCTTTGCGTACATGGTCGATCACATCTTCGCGGCTCAGTGGTCCGTGTTTCTTGAGTATGTCGGTAATGACGTCTTTGACGGCGCCAGCGGCGTAGCCCCATTCTTTGAGGGCGTACATGCCGCGACCCACCAACACGAATCGGTCATCCTTGATGAGTTCGTTGTGACAAGTTGCCTCGTGTGCCTTGCGGTCAAACAACTCGGTGATCGCTTTGGCGACCTCGCGGAAATGCATCGGCGAGCCGTGACGTTTGATCACCAGATATGCGAAATCCCGCATGCCTTTGGCCCGAACGTTGGGCGATTCAGCGCGACCCCATTCGCCAAGGGGATTTTTGCCGATCTGTTTGGACATGGAGAGCCAGCGCTTGATGATTTCAGCATCTTTGTACTGCGCATTGAGATGTTCGACTTCTTTCAAAAATGCTTCGATCATTTCCGATTCGGGAATGAGATCGTCGTCGGAGATATTTTGGTACAGCGTGCGGAGCGATTTCTTTACTGTTTCCGCGATATCGCCATCGACATGCCAGCGATGATGAAATTCTTCGTCTTCTTTTTCTTTGATAAAGGCGTCGCCGATTGTCAGGAGAAAATGAATATGATTGCGCGTTGAGATATCTTTTGCGACCGTTTCGAGAAAATCTTCCTCGGGCACGACGGCGCCCAGTGAGTCGATGACCTCTTTGAGCTCGTTGAATGCGTCACGTTCTTCTTTATACGCATCCGATTTGCGGATGCTGGCGAGCGCATAGTTCTCGATCTGGCGTACACGTTCACGTGTGATACCATACTCTTGCCCGATTGCTTCAAGCGTCGAAGATACGGCGCTTTTATCGAGACCGTACCGCTTGGTGAGCACATCGCGTGCGCGGTCGGGCAGCACGGCAAGGAGCTTTTTGGTGACCACTTTTGGCTTAAATGTTAGGTTTTTCATGCTCATTATTAATTTATAGTTGCGCTATTATGATATATTTCTTGTATCAAGTGCAAACAAGATTATCACATATATAAAGTAGAGTCAAGTTTATCCCCATCTGCTTATACCACGAGATTTATAGCCTTATTTTGCACGTACACGATCTTTTGAACCGTCTTGTCCGCAAGCGCTTTTTGTACGGCAACCAATTCGCGCGCGCGCGTTTCGATAGTCGCCTGGTCAGTGTCGGGAGGAAGCGTCAATATCCCGCGCATTTTACCATTGACTTGTACGGCAATGGTCACGGGTACGCTCCCCAGCAGTGCGGCATCCAATGTGGGCCATGCACATGCATGTATCGACTCCTGATGCCCTACTGCTTCCCACAATTCTTCGGTCAGATGGGGTGCGAATGGAGCAAGAAGTTGCAAGAGCGTCTCGTAGGCTTCGGCTGGTACATGCTCAAGTTTTCCCAGCTCGTTGGAAAAGATCATGATCTGTGATAATGCCGTATTCATTTTGAGCGCCTCGATATCTTCCGATATTTTTTTGATCGTCTGATGCATGAGTATCGCAAGCGCCGTATCTGGTGTATCTTTTACGACATTTGCATGCAGTTTATACGCGCGCTCAAGAAAGCGTTTTGCGCCCACAAGACCATCGACCGACCACGCGATCGCCTGGTCAAACGGCCCCATGAACATCTCGTACACCCGCAGTGCATCGGCGCCGAAGCGTTCGACGATCTCGTCGGGATTGACGACATTGCCTTTCGATTTGCTCATCTTTTCCCCATCTTCGGCCAAAATGATCCCATGGCTGGTACGCTTTTGGTACGGCTCGCTTGTCGGTACGACGCCGATATCATAGAGAAATTTGTGCCAAAAACGCGAATAGAGCAAATGCAGCACCGTGTGCTCCATGCCGCCGTTGTACCAGTCAACCGGAGTCCAGTATTTTAGTTTTTCTGAGTTGGCGAACATAGTGTCGTTTGTGGGATCGGTGTAGCGCAGGTAGTACCACGACGAGCCCGCCCAGTTGGGCATGACATCGGTTTCGCGTCTCGCTTCCGCGCCGCAAACGGGACAAGTCGTCTTGACCCATTCGCTCATCGCAGCAAGGGGCGACTCACCGGTGTCGGTCGGTTCGTACTTTTCCACTTCCGGCAATTTCACCGGAAGCTCGCTCTCGGGCACCGGCACCCAGCCATCCTTTTCACAATGCACCATCGGGATCGGCTCGCCCCAGTACCGCTGTCGCGAAAACACCCAATCGCGAAGCTTGTATTTGGTGACCATTTTTCCACCAACTTGTAAGGTAATTTTTTCTTTTGACAGTTCCGGTTCGATATTTTTGACAGGCAACGCAAACTTTTTTGCAAACTCAAAATCGCGTTCATCATGCGCCGGCACGGCCATGATCGCTCCGGTGCCATAGCCGGAGAGTACGTAATCGGCAATCCAGATGGGGATTTCTTCTTTTGTGGCGGGATTGATTGCTTTGATGCCTTTGAGTTCAATGCCTGTTTTTTCTTTTTCTGTGGTCGTGCGCTCTATTTCTGTTTTATTTTTTACTTGAGCACGATACTGTTCAACTTCATCCCAATTTTGGAGGAAAGGTTTGAGTGTATTGATGAGTTCATGTTCGGGCGCAAGCACGAGATACGTCACACCAAAGAGCGTATCGGGACGTGTTGTGAAAACGGTGATCTTTTCGTTTCTGGCTGCAAGAGCAAAGTCAATCTCCGCACCTTCGCTGGGGCCGATCCAGTTGCGTTGCTGCGTTTTGGCGCGTTCGATATAGTCGACGGTGTCGAGATCGTCGTACAAACGCTGCGCATATTTGGTGATCGCGAGCATCCACTGCTCTTTTTCGCGCTTCTCGACCGGCGTGCCGCAGCGCTCGCAGGCGCCGTCCACCACTTCTTCATTGGCGAGGCCGATCTTGTCTTTCGGGCACCAGTTGATGAAGGTCTTCGCTTTGTAGGCAAGACCCTTTTTGAACATCTGAATGAAGATCCATTGCGTCCATGTATAGTAGTCGGGATCAGTCGTGTTAATCTCGCGCGACCAATCAAAGGAGAGGCCGAGCGATTTGAGCTGCCGCCTGAACGTATCGGTGTTTTCTTTGGTGACGTCGCGCGGATTGCGTCCGGTCTTGATCGCATAATTTTCCGTCGGCAAACCGAATGCGTCCCATCCGATCGGGTACAACACATTTTGTCCTTCACGCCTGCGTTTGCGTGCTATGACATCCATCGCCGTGTAACTGCGCACGTGACCGGTATGCAGTCCTGCGCCGGACGGATAGGGAAATTCGACGAGCAGATAGGTTTTCTTTTTTTTGGCGTCATCACTTGCGGCAAACGCACGGTCGCGCTCCCACCGCTCCTGCCACTTCTTTTCTATCGCTTTGTGATCAAACGGCTCCATAGAACATTAACGGGGCATTGCCGGTACCGTATTGGGCGTCACCATAGTTTTGTTAAACGGTGGGTAGCGGTCGGGATCTATGGTACGCGTAAAGCAATACTGTCCCGCCGGATGATCCCACACCTCGTTTTGATCTATGCCCACTGGTTTTGTCGATTGCGTTGCATCACTTGCCTGCTCAAATTGTGCACAGAGGGTAAATGTCGTCGTTGCGGTCTTTTGATATTCGTATACGGCATGTGTCTTCGGATCAACCGGCACCACAAAGCCTTGTATTGAGTCCGTAAGTTGATCGGTCGTATCAGGCAGTATTGCTTTGCTCTGCCAATAACTGACAACTTGCCACTGGATGCTCTGTAAATCACTGATACGTTCTTGATCGAATCGCGCATCGCGTGCCGCCATCGGCGAGCCGATGATAAAGAAGCCCGCAATCACAGAGACAAGAACGATAAGCCCCGTTCCAATGCCGATACTTTTTGCAGTTCCCTCTTCTTTCTCCCATCGTCCACGCAGATCAGCGAGATAATACGCAAATACTGCGCCCGCGACCACAAGCACCGTAAGCACTTTGAGGCCAAACCGTGCGGTCACGTCGCCGTTGAGGAAATAATTGACCAGTGTCACGAGATCGCCGATGATCGAAACGCCTGCAACAAACAATGTGATGTAAATGAGCCATTTGCGGAAACCGTATTCGCGCTTTTGATGGTGACGCCGCAAATCCTGATTGATCATGCGGGTGATCAACAAATACACGGGAAAAATGATAATGAGCGATGCGATGGCAAAGCGGATCGGCCCTGAGTACGGATCATACCCGCGCACAAGCGCATCGGGAAAGAGCACGTTAATGTACTGAAAGATGAGTGTGATAAAACTTCCTACGCTCACGTAGAGTGCGATCATGGCACCAAGCCACAAAAAGAAATCTTTCGGAGAAAAAACAGGTGATGTTTTTTGCATATACAATAACGCGTAAAAATAATATAGATTACTATTTTTTCATGCTACAACAAAAAAGTCCGACTTGCCAGCCGGATATGTTAGAGGCCGCCGCTCTAACCAGAGCAGCGGCCGATGGGATTAACCCGGCATCCGCAAATGAGCAGCGATCTGGGCGGTGCGAGCCATGCACACCCCCGGCAGAACCATCTGCCGGCAGGTCATCATTGCATTCCAGCCGAACCACGCCGGCTGGCGTGCGAAAAATTGCAAACACTCAATAAGCATCTCGGGGAACATTTTCCCCTCCTTTTTTTTCGGCGTGGGCGCAACGCACGTTATGTGTGTGGAGGCCGCTTGCCGATTCAGCTACATTATACATCATATTAAAAAAAATGCAAG
>CAZWIY010000002.1:0-21425 GCA_964634575.1 uncultured Candidatus Saccharibacteria bacterium
AGGAGCAACGAATGGAGGTGTAAGTATGTTTTCTTCAACACCAACACCAACACCAGCACCAGGCCCCAACCACAGTCCAACAGGTGGAGCAGGAACGTCGGGAACTCCGCCTTCCGGTTCCGGTCCGAGTACAGGACCTGCTCCCGCCGCGGGCGGTACTCCGCGGCAACCGAGACCAACGGGCGGTAGCGGTGGCACAGCAACAAGACCGAACACCGGCAACTCCGGCGCCCCGAGACCTCCAGCACAACCGTTTCGACAACCGCAGACCGACACGCAACGGCCATCGGTTTCAACGCCGCTAACTACTACATCAAATACCGGAACACCTCGTACATTTGTAGCAGGCGATGCAATACCGACGCCAGCAAGAACCGACGCACGTTTTGATCCCAACACAACAGACCCTGCAAAAATACGCGAAGCGTATGGCACCTATCTAAGAAATCCCGAAGGGCCGCAGGCAACGCCACAAATGTCCCAACCAGTACAGCAACAACAGGCACAGGCTCGGCCAACCGTTTCAGCTTCTACGCCACCGGCGTTTGATCCGAAACTCGCCGCACTCACACCACAACGCACCCCAACAACCGCTCAAGCTGCTCCGTCGGCAAGACCGGTAACGCCTGTCGCTCTCCCTGCAAGTCAAGAGTTGTTGAGACGACACAATGTTCCACCAGTGCCCATTCCTAAAGATTTTTTGGGTAGACAGAATGCTGAAGTACAGGCACAAAAAGTATTCGGCAGAAATGGTCCATTTACTAGTGAAGAATTGGGGACAGCTCTTCGAGTAGGATTGGCACAAAAACAAAAAGACTTGATTGATGCTATGCCGCCAATAGATACACAAGCCGGAGCTACTGGCGTCAGAGGAATGAATGCCATTAATTATCTGCAAAAGAATCGGGGTGATCTTCTCGTTTATGACTCCAAAACTGGTCAGCCCAGAAGATTTAACGACGCACTCCCGTCGTGGAACGTAGAGAATAGGGGAGAGGGGTTGGGTGCATGGGGCACAGGGTATAGTGAGGGGCTGGATCGCGACGTCATTGGAGGGAAGGAAACAGCAGCTCTGATCAACCTCATTCATGGCGATGGTCCTTATCGACTACACCCTGACATAGCGGCACGCTTTGGTATTACACAAAAACCATATGAACCTACTGACAAGCTGGGCTTAAACCTGCCGAAGAAGTCAGTGTAAACGCTCCACATATGCCACAACCAACTAAACAACTCACCGAACTCGAAGCCGACCTCAAGGCGCATTTCGACAAGCTGCCCAAAGATGTGCAACAGGCGATCTTGTCGGTGGACTATGAGAAGGTGCTCAAAGACATCACGCAGCGATATCATTTGCATATCGACCAAGGCGCGAAACTTGAGACGGAGACGACACTCATCATGTTAGGTCTCGTGCAACCGAAAAATTACAGCAAGAACCTTATTTTTGAGGCGCGTATCGATCCAAAAGCGGCAGAACTTATCGCGAGTGAAGTCAATGAAAAGATATTTCAGCCTATCATCGCATCGCTCCACGAGATGCTCGTACAGCAGTTGGGTAATCACGATACAGAGGTGGGTCCGGAAGAAGATCATGTTCGAGATCTCTCGCCAGTAGAGATAGGGACGTCGCTTTTTGATCTAAGAAACGAGAAGAAGACTTCGCCTCCACAACCCGAGACACCCCCGGTGCCTGAAAAAAAAGACGCTGCATGATTTGTACAAAAACTTACCAGCATTTCCGGACAAAAAACCTCAGAAACCGTTATGACCGAGGAGCCCGATGCGACAAAACAGAAAGAGACGCCGCCGCGCGCATCGCTCTACAAGGGCAATGCGGATCCCTATCACGAACCTATCGAGTAATATGCGTTTTCTCGTTCCACAATTCATCGAAGTTGAAGACAAGTTGTTTGGGCCGCTTTCCTTTAAGCAATTTGTCTACTTGGTTGGCAGTTTCGGATTTGCAGGAGCGGTGTATGCGATGTACGGAGTTTTTTTGGCGATCCTTTTGGGAGGACCGATTGTTGCCTTTGGACTTGCACTTGCATTTTACCGCATCAATGATCGGCCGTTCATCTATCTACTGCAGTCCATTCTCAATTATGCAATGCATCACAACCTTTATCTTTGGAAGAAAGAAACAAAACAAGCACGACCAGTCGCAACACCGACGCCCGATCAGACGTTGCGAGGATACGCACCTCGTATTTCCGAAAGCAAATTGAAAGAACTCGCTTGGTCGCTCGACATAAAAGAAAGCCTGTACGAACAAGGACCGCAACATATGGCGCCATCGATTCGAAAAACATCATAGCCACCATGCCCACACCCACACCAAAAGATAAAGCGCGTGCAAGCCAGGATTTCGTACCGGTCGAGCAAGTCCGTGACGGCGTTGCGCTTCTCAAAGACGGATCGTTGCGAGCCGTACTTATGGCGTCATCCCTCAACTTGGCGCTTAAATCGCAAGACGAGCAAGCGGCTATATTGCTCCAGTTTCAAAATTTCCTCAATTCGCTCGATTTTTCCGTGCAGTTTTTCATCCAATCGCGCGAGCTCGATATACGTCCGTATGTGGCCCTTTTGGAACGTCGCTATCTCGAGCAAGCCAGTGAACTCATGAAGATACAGGTGCGTGAATATATCGACTTCATCAAAGGATTCACCGAAGGTGCCGATATAATGACCAAAAGCTTTTTCGTCATCGTGCCGTATTCGCCACCCGTCATCAACACCGCTAAAAAAGGGGTCGGTGGTATTTTACCCACAACAGAAAAAAAACCTCACAATCCGCAAGAACTGAGCGCGTTGTTTGAAGAACATCGCAGCCAGCTTGAGCAGCGCATTTCGATCGTACAGCAAGGTCTCGCGCGCACCGGTGTGCGGATCGCGCAACTGGGTACCGAGGAAGTGATTGAGCTGTTCTATAAATTGTTTAACATTGGCGAGCTTGAGCGGCCGATTCCACTTGAAACACAACGCTACGAGCGTACATAATATACGTATGGGATTATTCGACATTTTTTCAAAAAAACAAGGCGCACCGCAAGTGCAACCAGTGCTGCCGCAAGATATCTACGAAGCGGGAACGCTTGAACTGCGCGATGTTCTTGCGCCCTCGGCGCTGCAGATCACGCCCCGCGAACTCAACCTGGGGGATAAAGTGCTTCGCACATTTTTTGTTATTTCCTATCCGCGCTATTTATCCGATAACTGGTTTTCGCCGGTCATCAATCTCGATAAAGTATTCGATATTTCGATCTTCGTGCACCCCATCGACACGGCGAGCGTCTTGAAACACTTCCAGAAAAAAGTGGCGGAAGTGCAAAGCCAGATCAGCGAACGCGAAGACAAGGGCTTGGTGCGCGACCCAATGCTCGACACCGCATATGAAAACCTGGAGCAATTGCGCGACCAGTTGCAACAAGCCCAGGAGCGTTTGTTCGATGTCGGCCTTTATATATCGATCTATGCAGACTCGAAAGATGAGCTTGATAAGGTCGAATCCGAGCTGAAATCCATGCTCGAAGCGCAGCTTATTTATCTCAAGCCGGCTTTGTTCCAGCAAGAACAAGGATACAAAAGCATATTGCCGTTGGGCACCGACGAACTTTTAGTGCATTCTAAGCTCAACTCATCGCCCCTGTCATCGTTGTTTCCATTCGTATCGTTCGATCTTACGGCCGACAAAGGCATCCTCTACGGCATCAACCGGCACAACTCGTCATTAGTGCTCTTTGACCGCTTTTCACTCGAAAACTACAATTCGGTACTGTTTGCAAAGTCGGGTGCAGGCAAGTCATACACCGTCAAACTCGAAATATTGCGCTCGCTCATGTTCGACACCGAAGTGATCGTCATTGACCCGGAGCGCGAATACGAGTATATGGCCAACGCGACGGGCGGGCGGTATTTTAATATCGCACTGACGTCCGAACACCATATCAACCCGTTCGACCTGCCGGCCGTGCGCGAAGACGAATCGCCGGCCGATGTCTTGCGGCAAAATATCGTTACGCTGGTGGGGCTCTTCCGTATCATGATGGGAGGGTTGACTCCCGAAGAAGACTCGATCATCGACCGCGCGATCACCGAAACCTATGCGCTCAAAGATATCACCGCAAGCAGCGATTTTTCCAACCTCACCCCACCGCTGCTCTCCGATTTCGAGCTGGTGCTTGCGGGTATGGAAGGGAGTGAATCGCTGGTGCAGCGTCTTGCCAAATACACCAAAGGTACCTGGGCCGGGTTCATCAACCAGCCCACCAACGTGGACATCAATAAAAAATTCGTCGTCTTTTCGGTGCGCGACATGGAAGATGATCTCAAGCCCGTCGCCATGTACATTATCACCAACTTCATCTGGACGGTCATTCGTAAAGATTTGCACAAACGTCTCTTGGTGGTCGATGAGGCATGGTGGATGATGAAAAGCGAAGATACGGCATCATTTTTGTATGGCGTTGCCAAGCGAGGCCGTAAATATTACTTGGGGCTTGCAACCATCACGCAAGATGTCGATGACTTCTTGCGATCACCGTATGGCGTCCCTATGATCACTAACTCGTCGATACAGATGCTCCTGAAGCAGTCGCCAACCTCCATCGATCGCGTACAGCAGACCTTTTCATTGACCGATGAAGAGAAATATTTGTTGCTTGAGTCGGAAGTGGGAGAAGGCATCTTCTTTGCGGGCGCAAAACACGTCGCCATCAAAGTGATCGCATCGTATACCGAAGATCAGATCATTACCTCCGATCCGTCGCAGTTATTGTCCATCAAACAAGCGCGCGAAACAAAGAAACAAGACGCTGCCAACGAGGCAGCTGATGAAATATAATATGCCACGAGTAGCAAACGATAATTTCAAACCGAGACATACCCTTTCATGGGGTACAGAGTTTTTAATGATGGGATTTGCTATTGCGGCGGATCTTGTTGCTGGAGGTATCTTTTTGCTCGAGTTAAGTAGTATCCTATTGGGCTTTGTCGTTGCGCCCGTAGCAGGTGGCGTAGCGGGCGCTGCACTCGGCAGCTCCATTGGAGGATCGGTGGGTGCATCAGTGGGGGGCATGATCGGTTCTGCACTTGGTACACTATTCAATTTCAGTGGTATTGGTACCGCCGCGGCGGTAGGCGCAGGGTTTCTGATCTCGGGGATATTTTTCTTTATTGGTATACTGTTTACTTGTTTTATCGCCGCAATGTTTTGGCTGTGGTTTAAGATCAAAGCCGGACATGGGGTACGTCGAGGCGGAGCATCCAAACGACCTTTATATATGGCCATCAATGCTTTCATAAAAAGTATACTGGGCTTTGTACCTGGATGGACCGTTTTTGCCTTCCTCTCCATACTTGAATTGAAAAAAGAAGATGCGCGGTATAATAAAAAAATGAATCATACACCAAAGATGCTGTATCGTACAGGACGCGCTGCAAATGATAATCAGCCGCGTTATCAAAAGTTATATAATGAAGCGGCATGAGTTCACGATCTAAAGCATTATATTACTTCATAACTCTGATGCTTATAGTTGGAGTGTGTGGCGCATATATCTTTACCGCACATGCCCAGAGCATAAATTCCCTTTCGGTACAGTCGCAAAGTAGTATCGACGTAAAACCGAGTCCTCCGACACCATTCACCGATGTCACCCTGACGCTCAAGGCATATTCGTTCGATCCGACCCGCGCTTCCATTTCATGGTACATAAACGGCAAACCGGCAGGTTCCGGAGTGGGGCTGCGCAGCATCAGCACAAAAACGGGTGCCGCGGGCAGTGCTATGACCGTGCAAGCAGTCGCCCAACCGCAAAATGGCATTACTTCTGTTACCACGACGGTGCTACGTCCGGCATATGTCGCACTTGCATGGGAAGCCCAGACGTACACGCCGTTTTTCTACCGAGGCAAGGCGATGGCAAGCCCCGGTGCTGCGATCACCTATGTGGCCATGCCATTCTTTGCCGATGAAAAAGGCAAGCCGATCGACCCCTCCAAGCTTGTGTACACATGGAAGCGGCGGTACGTCAACGAACCAAATGCCTCGGGGGTCGGAAAACGTACCTATACGGTGAGCGAAGATTTGCGCAATGCCCCCATATCGGTCGAAGTCGCCACCTTCGATAAGACGATCAAAGCAGAAGCGACGGCTCAGGTGGTACGAGTACAGCCGATACCGGAAATCTATTCGTTGCATCCGCTTTTAGGCATTCGTTACGAACGGGCGCTCAGCGGTTCATACACGCTCGACAGTCAGGAATCGTCACTTATTGTCGAGCCATACTTTTTCTCCATCCCCACACGCAACGCCGGCAATATCGCGTATAGCTGGTCGATCAATGGCACGATTTCAAGCGAAAATAGCGCTATCATTTTACGCACCAGCGGCGACGGTGGTGGACAGGCCGGTATTACGCTCCTTGTTCGTCATTTAAGCGAAGTGTTGCAATCGGCCCGCAAAACGCTCACGGTTATATACGGCAAGCAGCAAGATAACGCAACCCCCGTATCATCCGATACACAAAATACCTATGCGCCGTTCTAATCTTCTACAAGTTACATTGTTTGCAGTCGTAAGTTTCTGCTTTGCTAGTTTGCCTGTATACACCTACGCGCAATCAGATAAATTCATCACGCTCGTTCCACAATTGCCGCTTTTAGGCAACCAAACCAGCGTCCCCGAACTTCTCAACGCACTGTTTGGTATCACGGTGGCAGTCGCCGCGATACTTGCGGTCATCATGTTTGTCGTCGGCGGGTTCCAATACATGGCGAGCGAGGCGCTCAACTCGAAGAGTGATGCGAGAAACCGCATGCAGCAGGCAATACTTGGCCTGCTCATCGTCCTGACCGCGGTACTGGTCCTCAACACCATCAACCCCGATATCACGATGCTTAATATTTTCAGGACCGTGCCCGCAGACTCACGGCCTCCTGATGCTGCAGTAAATACCAATACGCCATTCAATGCATACACCGCTTGTACGCCGCCGGATACCACTGCCACCTGTTGTGCTGCTATAGCCGGGAGCTACACCGTGGTCAGTTCCGACTGGACAGATGCTTCACAGACCAGGGCGAAGTGCGTATTAAGTAGATAACATTCTTTATTTCTCGATTATACTGAAACTATGTGGCGCAACAATAAAGTTCTCATACTTCTCATCGCTCTGGCGGGCGTTATCATAGCCCTTATTTTGGGTGGCACGTATTTTTTTCTAAAAAAAGAGACGAGTCAAAGCAATACGGCAGGGAATAGTATCGACTTTTCTCCATTTGGCCAAAGTGGTGATAATCCGAACGGAAGCGCTTCACAAGGTACCAATACGCCGTCTCTGCCCAGCCAAGTGCCTGCGGCGACAGTTCCATTATTGCGTCAACTTTCCAACACGCCTGTCGCCACCTTTATGACCGGCATAACAAAAAATGGTACCGATAACAGCGCCGTATCGTATGCACGTTTTATGGAACGAGCCACCGGACACGTATTTGAAGTACCGTTATCCCTCGTCACCCCCGCAGTGAAAATATCGAATACGACGATACCGCGCATCCAGGAAGCTCTGTGGGCTCCAGACGGACGCTACATCGCCATACGCTACTACGACGAAAAAATGGAACATGTTGCAACCTATCTTGCTCAACTGATGTTTGCGAGTACGACCGTCGCTAACGAACTTCATCTTGAAGAAGCGGTAAGTGCATCGACCACACTACAAGGAATATTTTTGGACAATGATATTCCTAACCTCGTCTTTTCACCAGACGGCTCGTCGCTTTTTTACCTGGTCCGTACCGCAGGTGGTGCGCGCGGTTACGTTCGTTCGCTCGACAAGAAAACGAATAAACTTGTTTTTTCTTCGCCCCTCAACGAACTGCTACCGACATGGGATAACGCCAACACTGTTATTTTGACGACCAAGCCCGCTGCGACGATCCCTGGATATGCATTTTCCCTCAATCTCAAAACAGGCGCGGTCGACAATACCCTGACTGAGGTGCCCGGATTGACTGCGCGTACCGACATTCAAGATAATCATATTATCTTTTTTTCCGTGGAAGAAAATGCTCCGCTTTTACAACTGCTTGATATAAAGACCGGCACTATAAGTGGTTTACGTTTGCCGACGCTGCCTGAAAAATGCGCGTGGAGCAAACTGGAACAGAATATATTGTACTGTGCCGCACCAGCACAGACCGGCGCGGGGTATCCCGACGTCTGGTATCGCGGAGAAGCGACATATCAAGATATTCTTTGGAAAATCAATATCGAAACCGGGAGCCAGGACATCGTTGTCATACCAAACGAGGCAGTGGGCAGAGCGATGGATGCGACCAATCTCGCGCTCAGTCCCGATGAAAATTTTCTTCTTTTTATAGATAAACGAGATGGTACTCTTTGGAGTGCGAAATTACGCGAACCGGCAAGTGCGGCGCAACAACAAAGCGCCACTGCAACTACAACGCCGTAGGCCCCGAATCTTTATATTGGATGACGATGTGACGGTATGGCCCTTCGCCCTCGGAAAAAGTCTGTATATCAGGATCGTTTGCAAACGTCGCATGTACGATCATACGCTCGTACGCATTCATAGGACTCATCTCGACGCTTGAACGGAAAGCACGGACGCGTTCTGCGAGCAGTTTTGCATTTTGACCGATCTCGTCAATGCGTTTTTTGTGGTAATCGTTTACGTCGATGAGAAAGTGGGGCATATCGGCACCTAATTGTTTCTCCAAAATACGCTTGATGACCGTATTGAGCGCACGAACATGCTCGCCCTGCGGGCCGATGAGCCGCTTTGAGTCGTTGGTACGAATAGTATAGAGGGGGTGAGCCGGCGTAGAGACGACTTCCACAGAAATGACGTCGGCGGAAAGATGTTCGACAAATGTCCGTATAGTATCTTTAAGCAGTTCTTCGTTCATGTGCGGCTTCACGAGCCCGAACTCTGCGGAAATAGAGTTCCTGGCCGATTGCCACCATATTACTCGTAAACCAGTATAATGCAACCGCGGCCGACACGTAGTACGCAACCAAGGTTACGGTGACAGGTAAAACGTAACGCATCTGAATGTGCATCGAACGTGCCACATCGTCTTTGACCCTTGCCGTCTCGCCGCGCGGGGGCAATTTCGGCAGAGAAAAGCGTGCTTGGAAAAATTGTGACGTTCCGGCTAAAAAAGCAAGTAAGACACTTTTTGTTCCCATGTGAATGATGCCAAGAAATTCCATTGAGATATGTTGCGGGACACTGACAAACGAATATAGTACGGTTGTATTGATCTCCGGTAAGCCCCCTCTCGCAAACACCCAATACAAACCAAAAATGATAGGGAGTTGCAAAAATAGTACGGCAACACTCGAGAGAGGGTTGATACCTTTCTCCTTATAGAGGGCCATGGTGTGGAGCGCTTCTTCTTGCTTATTGTCTTTATATTTTTCCTTGATCTCTTTGAGCGGCCCTTCAAGTTCACGCATGATCATTTGCGTTTTCACCGCCTTCATCGACAATGGGAAAAGGATAAACTTGACGAGAATAGTGAGTATGATGACGGCAACGCCCACATCGCCACCAGGGATGACAGAAATAAGCCCGATAAGGGCGTTATAGAGGGGAATGAAGATAAACGTATGAAAAAGTCCCGCGATCATACAATGCGTATTATTGTACTATAAAAACCGGTTTAGACAACGTCATTATTGTCGTTTTGCAAACAAGCCAACAACTTCGTCACGCAATTGCTCTACCGAGAGGTTGCCTGCGCCAGCCTGCATCATAATAGCAGCATCGACATGAGGCATGCCGTGCGGCAATAGTCGCAGTACGGTATACGTGCGGCGACGCAAACGATTACGCGACACTGCCGTTTTTGCTACTTTTTTAGACACTATCACCGCAAAATGTGGTGTGACCGATTGTTGAAACACTAACATCATATGAGGAGCCCGAACCCTGCGCCCTCGCTTCATAAGAGGAGGTATGTCGCTGCGGGACAGCCGGTTATGTTTGGCAAGCATGGTGCGGTAAAGATAAAAAGTAGAGAACGCTTAAAAAGAAACAATCCCTTAAAATATAGGGATTATTTCTTGGGCGACACCGCGAGTTTTTTACGGCCCTTTGCGCGACGGCGACGAATGACTGTTTTACCGCCCGGCGTGCGCATACGCACCAAAAAACCGTGCGTTGTTGCGCGCTTCTTTTTCTTTGGCTGATAGGTTCGTTTTGGCATAGGGTAAAGATACTTTGTAGATAGATAATTGTCAACTTTTCCACGTTATACACTTGTTATCCACAGGTAACGCAATGTTCGGGAGGCTTCGGCAAGTAACGGCCCGTATAGAAACAGCTATAATAGATGGTATCGCTATGGCACCTGTTACTACTATCGACATACGGCAAGTATGGGAAAATGTGCTCGTTGATATCGAGCTTTCCGTCTCAAAAGCAAATTTTACGACGTGGTTTAAGGGAACACACATCGTAAAAATAGAAGATGGCGTTGTGTTTATAGGAGTTCCGAGCCAATTTTACAAAGACTACCTTGCCGATAAACACCATAAAGATATTTTGCGTGCGTTGCGCGCCGCGCTCGATGATGTACGCGGCATCGAATACATCATCGCCAAGCAGGATAAAAATAAAGAGCAGGATAAGCGGCAAGCAACTCGCACGGTCACGCTTGGGGAACTGCCGCTTGCCGAACATTACGTCACTCGCAGCGACAATCTCAATCCGCGCTATACGTTCGAATCGTTCGTTGTAGGACCGTTTAATGAAATAGCACACGCGGCGGCACAGGCCGTGGTCAATGAGCCGGGTATCACCTATAACCCGCTTTTTATCTATGGCAATACCGGCTATGGTAAAACCCACCTTATCCAGGCAGTGGGGAATCAGATCAAAAAACTGAACGCTTCACGGAAAATTTTCTACGTCACATCGGAAAAATTCAGTAGCGACATTGTTTCAGCCATACAAAACAACAGCGTCCAGAGCGTCAAGGATAAATATCGGCAATATGACGTTCTCATCATGGACGACGTACAGTTCATGTCGGGCAAAGATAAGATGCAGGAGGAATTGTTCCATCTTTTCAATACCCTTTACGAAAACAACAAGCAAATCGTATTTTCAAGCGATCGACATCCACTCCACATCCAAAACTTGGCAGACAGACTGCAGTCGCGCTTCAATCAAGGTATGGTGGTCGACATCTCACCGCCCGACCATGAATCTCGTGTTGCGATTTTAAAGACCAAAGCGTCCCACAGCAATTTCATTTTAAGCGATGAAGCCGCCATATTTCTCGCAACTGCGGTTGAAGGTAATATTCGCGATCTTGAAGGGGTTCTCAACCGTGTCATTTGCCAGACGCAGGTCAAAGGCGCGCAACTCGACAGCGGCGAGCTGCACAATCTCGTGAAAAACAACAGTAAGCCGCAAAAAAACGTGTCCGTGAAAGACGTTGTCCGACGCGTCGCCGATTTTTACGACATTGATGAGGAGGCAATTTATGAAAAAACCAGAAGGAAAGAAGTGGTGAAGCCGCGGCAGCTCATTATGTACCTCATGCGAGAAGATTATAACGTTTCGTATCCTTCGATCGGCGATCGCCTGGGTGGGCGCGACCACACCACCGTTATTCATTCCTGTGAAAAGATCAAGCAGGAGTTGCAGCATAACACCGCGCTTATGCATGAAGTGGAGCAGATCCGCGCCATGCTGAAATAAAGAGGGGATAAGCTGAGGATAGCACGTAGATATCATGGAGACATCGGCAAACACATCACACATCGCAATAATTAATCCTCGCGTAGTACGCAGGTTATCCACAAGAACACGCATGCGCCGCATAAAAAATACGTTGCAATTAAAAGCATTTGCGACTATACACACAATCCACAGTCCTAATAACAATAGTAGCTTGTTTATATGAAAATAGAACTATTAAAAGAAGTGTTGCTTGAAGCGATAACTTCAGCGGAAAAAATCAGCGGAAAAAATCTCACACTTCCCGTATTGCATTGTGTGTTGCTGAAAGCGGAGGGTAAACAACTCCTGGTTCGATCGACCAACCTCGAACTCGGCATAGAAATGGTATTGCAGGCGCACGTAAAGCAAGAAGGGTCGGTTGCCGTACCTGGAGCGGTGCTTGCAAGTGTCATCGCCTCCGCTCCTGCAGGTGGTTCGATAACCCTTTCCGTGGAAGATAAGCATCTTTTGGTTACCTATGCCGGCAGTGAAGCGCGTCTCAATACGTTTGATGCGGAAGATTTTCCAAGCCTGCCTCGCATTGAAGGAGGTACGGTGGCAACATTACAAGGAAATGACCTTGTACGCGGCATAAAGGCGGTTTCGTACTGTGCTTCGACCTCTACCATCAAACCAGAGCTTGGAAGCGTCTACGTGCAATTTCAGGGCTCAAAAATGACGTGTGTGGCGACCGACTCATTTCGTCTTGCGGAGAAAACGGTGCCCGTTAAAACAGCGGTTGCTGAAGGCTCAGTGCTCATACCGGTTCGCAACATTCCCGATCTGGTGCGCGTACTTGAGGGCGCAAAAAGTGACATAGCAATGCGGTACGACGAACATCAAATATCATTCTCATTTGATTCCGTATACCTGACGTCGAGACTCGTCGAAGGAGCATTTCCCGACTATACAAAAATCGTACCTAACAACCCTTCCACCGAAGCAGTCATACTCAAGCAAGATTTACTCCAGGGGTTAAGAAAAACCAGTATCTTTTCAGATCGATTCCACCAAGTCCGTTTCGATATCGATCCGGGTAAAAAAATGTTTGTTATGCATGCAGATAGCGCTGAAGTCGGGGAAATGACCGACGAATTTTCCGCGTCGCTTCAGGGAGAGTCAATCCAAGTCAGTTTCAATCAGCGGTATGTGAGCGACTGCTTTCAGTCAATCGCTTCCGATAGTGTCACGTTGTCGTTATTTGGAGTGGGACGTCCCATGGTGATACGTGGCGTATCCGATGCCTCATTTTTTTACTTGGTGATGCCGATGAATAAATAATATGCGCCAGCTCGTATCGTTTCTCGATAAGTTTTTAAAAATTACTCCGACCGAGCGTATAACGCGCGGCGCGGTATTGCTTGTTGTCGAAGAAGTATGCGGTATCATACTGCGCGATCAAGATGTGCGCCTGCAGCAAGGAGTGCTGTTTCTCAGCATTCATCCCATCCATAAAAATGAGATATTGATGCGCAAAAGCGAGATCGTAGATCTCCTCAAAAAAAGACACCTCGTATCCGTGCGAGACGTGCGGTAAAGAGATATGGTGGGCGCTCTTACAAAGAGGATAGAGCAAGCAATTCAAGAAAAGGTATTTCCTGGCTGTGTGATCGGTATAGTAAAGAAAAATGGAGAGCGACAAATAGTGCCATTTGGACATTTTACCTATGAGTCAGACTCTCCATCAGTACAAGAAGGCACGATATATGACGTTGCGTCGATCACCAAGTCGATCCCTACCGCAAGCCTTGCGCTCACACTTCTCGATCAAGTAAAGTTAAATCTAGAAGATAGGTTGGTTGACTATATTCCAGAGTTTAATAATTCTGATCGCGAACTCGTACGTATCAAACATTTACTCACCTACACGCTTGATGGGTACGGTATCGGATCAATGAAATTGGGAAGTGCATCTGCTACGCTCCACACGCTCCTCACTCAAGATTTTGAACGACGACCGGGTACGGTCTTTAAATACACAAATATTCCCGCAGCTCTTCTCGGTCTTGTGGTGGAAAAAATAATGGGAGATACGCTCGATATTCTTGCTGACGTATATTTTTTCAAGCCACTCAAGATGACACGAAGCACGTTTTACCCCGAACGTTTCGGGCAAGGGATGATAGTGCCAACCGAGATCGATCATTGGCGTGGTTTAGTGCATGGTGTCGTACATGACGAAAGTGCATATATATGTAAAAAGGATGGAAAAATAATGGGACATGCGGGGCTGTTTTCGACGGCGCCAGACATCTTGAATTTTTTGGAAATGTTACTCAATCGAGGGACATGTAAAGGCAGAACATATTTTTCTGAGGGCATAATAGACCAGATGACAACCAATCAGATCCCAGAACTTAACGAGTCTACGGGACTGGGGTGGGAACTTAACCAATCCCGCTACATGGGAAAGTCCTGCGGCCCGCACACATTTGGAAAGACCGGCTTTACGGGCACGTTATGCGTCGGTGATATCGAAAAAGAAATCGCATACGTGATCCTCTCCAACAGAACATTCCCCAAGCGTCCAACAGACTCAAGCGCAATAAACGCGCTAAGAGCTGATATAGGAGAGATAGTTTTGTCTGTTTAAAACAAAAAGCCCGCGGCGCGAGGCCGCGGGAACCCTCCTTTCGGTGTCGATGGCCACCAAGGCGGTGGGTTGATTAAGTTTTGCAAGCTTGCGAGATACTCACCGTCACACACAACCTCCAGATGAGTGTGGAGAAATTGTATATAGTTTTTAATCACCTGAGCGACCAATTTTCTTCCATTCTCGAACCAACCGATGTGGAGTGTTGGATTTGCAAGGATCCAATCCCACATATCGTTCTCCGCCTTTTTCCAGGCTACGATCGCTTCACTTGCCTCCACAAGTGTTTCGTAAGCAACTTTTTCGGTCACCCAATCCCACAAACGGATAAAGCACTCTTTCAATATGCGCAACATCGGATTTTCTCCTACATATCGACAAAAGACATGTTTATGCTATTCCTAGTAAATCATATATAGGTAAAAACGCACGTATGGAAACTTCCTGCACTGCGGCGATCTTAGCCTGTTATGGTCGAGGGCGGTGTGTCGAGTGCTGGGGCAGGCATTGTTTTTTGTCCTGATACGACGAGTTTTGCGCCAAAGAGCGTGATAAGAAGCGAAAAGGCGATGAGATATATCCCGAGAGGGAGCGCCGTTTTTGTCGAGTCAAGCCTGAGCACAATAGAAAGAAATATGAGGCCAAACGTTGTTCGCCAGACCCATAAAGAAAAATCACGAAGAATCATGGTTGCATAAAAGTCGGAGGTCGAACGTCCCATAGACTCCATGCCCTGAAGCGATATAACGTGATTAGAGACGCCTATAAGGGGAGCGGCGATGGATTGAACGACGGTAAAGATAATGAGCGCAGCGAGGGTAAAAGTAAACCCAAGCCACACCATGGCCGCAACCAAAATAATAGTGGCTACGGTAAGAATCATAAGGCGATTCTCTGCTGTCCTGCGTCTCGCAATCATGAGTATGCACAAAACAGAAAATGCTCCGGCGAGCGTGCTGTACAAACCGACAGTAAGCGCTGTGCCGAGGATTGCAAGGGAGACAAGCGGCACGATGATCGGTCGAAGTATGTGCTCAAGTCCTTCACCCATGACAAACATCTGAAACGTCTGGTTGCGCCTATCGGAAAAAAAGTGAGTAACATCGTCCCACGTGATAGGTTTTGGACGATATTCACGCAGCGATGAAAAAAAGAAAAAGCCAAGCAGGTATATGACGGGTGTGACAGCAAAGAGTAAAGTAAACGTTCCTAACTGGAGAAGTGTTTGCGAGATCCAAATAAGACCGGTGGCACAGGCGGGGCCTACAAAAGAGAAAAACTGGTCACCTGCCGAGAGAAGGGACGAATAATAGTCGCGTTCGCGATCCCTGGTCTCCACGAGTTCAAAGGTGTGGATGGTCAACCAGAAAAATCCATTCCCCAAACCATTCAAAAAAACAGAGAGATACGCAATAGGTGCTGTGGTTGCATAGAGTAGGGTAATAAACCCAATGGCAAAAATCAAAAAGCTTAAAAAGAATCCGTATTTGATATTGAGTCTCAAGACGCTTGCAAAGTATCCGAATACGCAAAAACCAACCATAATGCCGGTGAACAAAAGCAGGCTACTTACCGTGTTAAGGGTGAGGCTTTGAAAGCGGCTATAGAGAAAAATTTGCGTAAATACCCACGTGAGACTCGAGGTAAAGGTATATATCCAATACAGCAACACAAGCGATCGCACGGGCGGACGAAGCGACCGAAACTGCGTGAGAGTTGCGGGGAGCATGGGTAAAAAGATTACCGAACCTCAAATTTCACTGAAGCCTCACCTTTGTTGAGTTTGTCGTCGTATACTGCGACACGCAACGTATTTTCACCGTCTTGCACGGCACCGGTTTCGTTGGGGACGAATGTAAAACTGAATGACGGCGTATCGACTGTTCCCACCAACTTGTCATTGATGAAAAAGTCAGCTCGTTTAATGTCAAAGACGCTCTCTGTTTTGATACGGACATGTACACGATCGCCGCCATCGACGCGCTCAGTATCGTCGGGAGCGGTAATGGACACTTTGGGAGCTGATTCCGGAGTGTGAACGTTGTCGGTTGCGGTTGGTGTCGTCGTGGCGGCAGTCGCGTTGATAAGTCCTGTATTATTGCCGCTCCAGAGTGCTACGCCGTACTCCCATAGCGAAAATTGCGGGTCTGACGCGGGATTTTGCGGCACTGGTCCGCGCGGATTGTCTTTATCAACCCAGTACAAAATATCGTGCACATTGGGAACAAACCGTTCCTCTCGCAGCTCGGCAGGCGTATTGTCGGTTGCAAGGTTGCCGGTAATTTTATCGACAACATACGATTGATTGCCTTGCCAGACACCCCGCAGTACGGGCTTTAATGTGCTGTAGGGAATAGGGTTTGGCGGTGTGAAACGGTTATCGCCCTTACCGTGCTTGAACGCTTCTTGCATAAAGGCGTTCCACATCGGTGCGACGATAAACCCGGCAACCTTTTTTTCCATCGGCGAGTTGTCGTTGTTGCCCGCCCACGCACCGACGACAATATCGGGAGTGTAGCCGATCACCCATGCGTCACGGTATTCGTTGGTGGTACCGGTTTTTACCGCAACATCATGTCCCGGCAAGAACAAATATGAATTTGCGCCGAACGCCGGCGCGCGCGCATTGTTATCGGCAAGCATGTCAGTGATCTGAAGCGCTACCTGTTCATCGAGCACCTGCTTTGTGTCGACTTGATCCTCTTTGAATTCTTGAAGCACTTCGCCGCGCTTGTCTTCGACTTTCAAAATGGAAACCGTCGGCGCTTTTTTGCCATGGTTTGCAAATGCGCCATACGCACCCGTCATATCGAGCGGTGTCACTTCACCGCCGCCGAGCACAAGGGTCAGGCCGTAGTGTCGCCAATCGCCCAACGTCGAAATACCCATACTTTTTGCGAGATCGAGCGTGTTTTTGAGTCCGGCAAGGTACAAGACCTTTACAGCCGGGATGTTGATGGATTGCGCAAGTGCGTTACGAAATGTCACCGGCCCGCGATAGATGCCGTCGTAGTTGACCGGCGCATAACAAGTGCCGTCATTGGTAAAAGTGCCGGCACCGCACGCGGTTGAAAACTGAGTTTGCGTATCAAACACCACGGTCTCAGGGGTGTACCCTTTCAAAAGCGCTGCGGCGTATGCGAATGGCTTAAATGATGAACCCGGTTGTCGTTCGGCAAGCGCGATGTTGTAGTTGCCGTCTATGTCCTTGTCGAAATAATCTCTCGACCCGACCATTGAAAGTATCTCGCCGTTCTTTGGATCCATGGCGACGAGCGCGGCATTGGATGCATTGTATTTTTGTGCATTTGACAGGGCGTTTTCGTAAACGATCTTTTCCGCGGCGCTTTGCAGGTCCCAATCGAGTGTCGTGGTGACTTTCAAGCCTCCCTCATCGAGGACCTGCTGTCCATACTTGTCTTCGAGCTGCTGTATGATATAGAAAACAAAGTGCGGAGCTTTAATACCGCCCGACTGCGGTGGAAGAAACTTGACGTCTTCTTGTTTGGCGGCATCGCGCTCCTGCGCGGTGATCATGTGCTGGTCAAACATCTTGTCGAGCACGAGGTTTTTTCGTTTTTTGAGGAGGTCCACATGGTTGCCGTACGGAGAATAATACGTTGTTGCTTGCGGCAATGCGGCAAGATATGCGGCTTCGGCAAGCGTCAAATCGCTTGCTGGTTTGCCGTAAAATGACTGACTCGCTTCTTCAACGCCATATTTATTGCCGCCATAGGGGATGACGTTGAAATACAATTCAAGGATTTGTTGCTTATTCAGTTCTTGTTCGAGTTTGATGGCAAGTACCCATTCTTTGATCTTGCGCGGAATCGTCTTTTTTGACTCAAGGATGGAATTTTTCACCACTTGTTGCGTGATGGTCGAACCGCCTTGGCCGACATATCCGTCGCGAAGGTGAAAGTTGACCAGGATTGCGCGCAAAATAGCTTTCGGTTCGATGCCGATGTGATGGTAAAAGTTGTCGTCCTCGATCGCGATGGTCGCATTGATGACGTTGGGTGAGATCTTGTCATAAGGTACGATGGTACGTTTGACGTTCTGGTGCAAGTCGTAGAGGAGAATCGTACCGGTACGGTCGTAGATTTTTGTCGATTGTTCCATCCGTGCTTCTTGTATCGCCTCGACACTCGGCAATGGCAACAGCGCAGCCCACAACAAAAACCCTCCGGCACAGACAAAGCCGGCTGCTGTGAGGGCGAATATGATCGCGCGCGTACGTTCACTCAAGCGGTGCATAGAGAAACAGTGTTCAGGTAGTATAGCACAATAAGATATGCTAGAGTAGCCGCATAGAGACTATATGTCAAACGATACAAACAAGATTGATGAATTATTTACCCGTGGCATTGTCGAAACTATCGGCAAAGACCAGCTAAAAGAACGGCTTGAGCATGGCGACATGCTGCGTATCAAGTTTGGCATTGACCCCACCAGCCCGCACATGCACCTCGGGCGTGCAGTACCGCTTCTCAAATTACGGGATTTTCAACAACTAGGACACAAAATCGTTTTTATTGTTGGTGACTTTACGGGAGTTATTGGTGACACGTCAGATAAAGATAGTGAACGTCCCATGCTCTCGCAAGAAACAATAGATATAAATAAAAAAACATATTTTGAACAGGTTGGAAAACTTATCGACCTTGAACAAGCAGAGTTTCGTTATAATAATGACTGGCTTTCCTCACTGACCTATCGTGAAATATGCGAGCATGCCAACCAGTTTTCCGTCGCCGACTTCATTGCTCGTGAAAATATCAAGAAAAGACTCGATACAGGCAAACGCGTATCGTTGCGAGAAGTGCTGTATCCATTGATGCAGGGTTACGATAGCGTCGCGGTGCACGCAGATGTCGAGATCGGCGGTACCGATCAGCGTTTCAATATACTTGCAGGACGCACATTGCAGGAACATTTTCATCAGAAACCGCAGGCGATCATGATGGGGCCGCTCATTGACGGCCTCGATGGCCGCAAGATGAGTTCCAGCTGGGGCAACACTATCACGCTCGACGCTGCACCTGCTGATATGTATGGCAAAATCATGAGCTTGCGTGACGAACTTATTGGAACCTACTTTGAACTTTGTACGCGCATTCCCATGAATGAAGTGCGAGAGATACAGGATGGCCTCAAGAAAGAAACACTGCATCCCAAAGATGCAAAAATGCGCCTGGCACGCGAGATCGTGATGATGTATCACGGTGCAGGCGAAGCCACAAAAGCAGAGGAGCAATTTACCAGCACGTTTGGCGAGGGGGGCATTCCGAGCGATATTCAGGAGGTGCAGGTACAAAAGAACGCAGTTCTGGTTGATGTCCTTATACAAACAGGAGTAGTGGCGTCAAAAACAGAATGGCGACGGTTGGTTGAGGACGGAGCGGTCACGGTACCTGAAAAAGGTCATGAAAAAATAACCGATCACAATGCCATTGTTTCAGAAACGGTAGTGGTAAAAGTGGGGAAACGAAGATTCATTAAGATAACTATATAAACAAAAAAGTCCGCATTTTGGCGGACTTTTTGTAAAGAGGGCTTACTCGGCTGTATCACCCTCGTCAGCGTCGTCGTCAGTCATGTCGTCATTATCAGCACCGTCATCCTCTGGGAGATCATCATCTTCGTCACTCATTGCGTAGGTGCTCAAAATATCTTCATCGAGATATGTTGCCATAGCAAAATAAAAGCTAATTAGTAAGCGATATTTTTATATCAAATATCGTCGCGATTATTAATATCATGAGCATATTTTTTTGCAATACTTTAGGCTGGTAATTATCGTTTCACCACAGAATTTGCACTATATGCAAGTGCTGTGATACCGATCGCGATCGCGTCGTATTCGTCGTCTTGAGGTTTCGTCTGCAATTGCTCGTCACTGAAATGGACGAGTTTCGGGAGCATGAGCATGATCTGTTGCTTGTCGGCGTGACCATGGCCGACGATCGCTTGTTTTACCTGTAGCGGCGTATACTCCTGCACCTCAAGACCGTGTGACAGAGCGACATAGAGCAACATGCCGCGCACCTCGGCGACATGCATCGCGGTTTTTTGGTTGGTATTGAAATACAGTTTCTCTATGGCACACGTGTTTGGCGCGTATATTTCAATAATGCGCTCGATCTCTTTGCCAATCTGTGCAAGCCGAATATGAAAACTATCTTTTGAAGACGTGCGCAAGCATGTTGAAAATACCAAGGACGGTTTGTTGCGGTCGCCTTCCACGACTGCCACACCGCAACGATCATATCCCGGATCAATGGCAAGGACTTTCATATGACCATGATACCTCCTCAAACGTATTAGGGCGATCACCTTTCGATGATCGCCCCTCGTCGGGAGTTAATAGTCCCAGACCCGCCCATGATGCCGATAGGCGTCGAAGACCGGCATACCGCTGCCGAAACTGTTGAAACCACGGCGAGCGGCACGGACCAGCTTATGTCCAACCCACTTGAACGTGGTGGCAAGGATGACGGCCCGCCACTCGCCGAAAGTGAGAGAGCGACGCTCTTTTTCGTCTTCCTGTGCCCATACACGCAAGGTGGCATTTGCCACCGCGTGGGTGAGAGTTTCGCTTAAAGTATCCATAGTAGATCCTTTCCTGGTTGACCCAGATGAAGCCTCTTTTTCTTGAATTACTCTACATTATATTAAGTAAAATGTCAAAAAAACTCCTACAACAAACTCTCTTGTCGCGCTTCGGGGAGGTCGAAATGATAGCAGATGGATGACGTTCACTCTTGAGCAATTACATCTTTTAAGGGTCGTAAATCATCCTCGATCACTCTCCATACCCGATCCAACGAAACGTTTGTGTATGCGTGAATCAAAACATCACGCATCCCCGCGATTTGTTTCCATGGGATCTGGGGGTGTGCCGTTTTAAAATCATCCGGCAGATTTTTTACCGCTTCGCCGATTATTTCAAGGCGGCGCATGACCGCATCCTGGCGTTGCGGGTCTTGTTCAAATACGTGAAGATCAATACCGCCCGTATACGTCTCGATCTTTTCAATGCACTCTCGGATTGATATCGAATTTTT
>CAZWIY010000002.1:21435-25139 GCA_964634575.1 uncultured Candidatus Saccharibacteria bacterium
TGAAACCTGGTGCGCCAAAATAGAGTCCTTGAGTGAAGGTTTGATCGCCTTGTACTCCACCAGATCAACCCGTTTTTTAAGCGTTTCTTCCAAGGCTTGTTTTATTGCCACAAAATCAAGTAAACTAATATCTTTTTCAATATCTACCAACATATCTACGTCGCTGTCGTCCCGCATCTCCCCCCGTGCCGCAGAACCAAAAAGCCCTGCGCGTGATACGCCATGCGCCTTTAAAATCGGTATCGTTTCATTCTTGATCTCCTCTATGGTCATGAGAAAAATATACCATAAAAACCTATCAATAAAAAGGGGTGGGTAATACGGAAGAATAAATTCAGTCAGCCAAGGGTGTAAATAAAGGTCGTAAGAAAACAAATAGCAGCTTTTTATTACAAATTAGATTCATTGAATTCATATCCAAATTTTACTGAGTTACTTTCTGGAAAAAAATATGTTTTCAATTTCCCACCCTTGCATCTGACTTCCTCAAGTTCAATACTCTGGCCAGTATGGGCGGTTTTGTTATTCCAATTGCTCAATACTTCATCAAAATGAGACTGCCTAAACAAATCTTCATTTAACATTTGAACAAGGTATCCACCTATAGCTTCAACTCCAGGAAGTCTATATACTTCCTGCTTCATTCTTACTATGTCGGGGCTGAGTTCGGTCTCAATAACTTTACCTATAGATTCTCTCATGTAGAATATACTAGCATTAAAATGATTGGTCTCCAAAACATTTTTTATTTACAACAAACTTTCCTGCCGTGCTTCGGGGAGGTCGAAACCAAGATGGGCGTAGGCAAGTGGGGTAGCGATGCGGCCGCGCGGCGTGCGTTCGAGAAAACCAAGTCGTATCAAATATGGTTCGTACACTTCTTCGACCGTCGCCTCTTCTTCGGCGGTTGAAGCGGCGATGGTCGAAAGACCCACCGGCCCGCCGTTAAATTTGACGATGATCGTTTCTATCAGTTCGCGATCAGCAGCAGTGAGACCGCGTTCGTCGATGGAAAGCAACGCGAGCGCTTGACCGACCGCCGAAGCGTCAAGGGGTGTTTTATGTACTTGCGCAAAATCTCGACAACGTTTCAAAAGATAGTTTGCCGTACGCGGCGTAAATCGGCTACGCTTGGCAATGCCCATGCGCGCGTGGTCATCGATCGTGACGCCAAGGATGTCTGCTGAACGTCTGATGATCTTCCCGATCTCCTGCTCGGTATAGAAATCGAGCCGAAACGTGCCGCCGGAAAAGCGTGAGCGCAACGGGCTCGAGATAAGCGCCACCCGTGTGGTAGCTGCGATGAGTGTGAAAGAGGGCAAATCGAGCTGGATCGTACGCGCCGCGGGACCTTTGCCGATGATAATGTCGAGCACGCCCGACTCAAGCGCGGGGTAGAGTACCTCCTCGATCGCCTTATTGAGGCGATGGATTTCATCGATGAAAAGAATATCGCCTTCGCCGAGGTTGGTGAGGATTGCCGCCAGGTCGCCGACGCGCTCAATGGCCGGACCTGATGTCGTTTTCATTTGCACGCCGAGATCGCGCGCGATCAGGTGCGCGAGCGTCGTTTTACCTAAACCCGGCGGCCCGTACAAGAGCACATGCTCCGGTGCATGGCCGCGCTCTTTCGCCGCATCGAGTAAAATACGAACATTTTCCTTGATATGTTCCTGTCCGATGTATTCTTCCCAGCGCGCAGGTCGAAGCGTGCGGTCGAGGAATTCTTTTTGCGGCGACTCTTCCGTATCGAGGGTCTTTGGTGAGGGTGTTGACATAAAAAGTATTTTATGCTAGGATACTGCAAGTTGTTGGTAGCGGACCTTTTCCTAACATAACATATATTGTATCTCAAAATTTCGGGGGCACCACTCCCTAAGCAACGAGGCCGCGTTTTCGCGGTTACGGCTGTGTATCGAGGACTTTCTGGTTGTGCTTGCACGTACTGGGGACATCCTTAGATACGCAATCGGCTTTTATCTTTTTAAAAGCATTGCTTAGGGAGTAGTGGTTCCGAGTTAGGCCTCTATATTGAGTCCGATGACCCGTTCGACTTCTTGGAGGGAGGTGGTGCCGTGGAGGATTTTGATGACGGCATCTTGGTAGATATCGAGAATACCTTGCGATTTCGACGCCTCTTTCACTTCGCGCGCGCCACCGCCATTTTTGATGACGTCCTCTATATTCTTATCCATAAGTATCGCTTCAAAAACACCTTTGCGGCCTTTGTAGCCGGTGAAGCCTTCTTTAGGGTCGGGTGCATAGGCGATATCTCGACGTTCCGGCACTATGCTTTTGTCGGGAAATGTTTCGATCACTTTATCGACAAATTCTTTATATTTGCCTTCGATCGGCACCTCTTTCCGGTGTTCGGGGTCGAGGATGCGTACGAGTCGTTGCGCCATCGCGACGTTGACCGATGAGCCAAGGATCGAAGGATCGATACCGAGGTCGACAAGCCGGGGGAATGCGCCAGCAGCGCTGTTGGTATGCAGTGTCGAAAATACCAAGTGACCGGTGAGCGCCGCGTGTACTGCGGTCTCAGCCACCTCTTCGTCACGGATCTCACCGACCATGATGATATCGGGGTCCTGGCGCAACGCCGAGCGCAGGCCGCTTGCAAACGTATAGCCTTTCTTGTTGACTTGCGTTTGTACGATGCCATCGAGATGATATTCGACCGGATCTTCGATCGTGAGAATCTTGAGGTCGGGCGAGTACACGCGGCGCATAAAGGCGTACAGGGTCGTGGTTTTTCCCGAGCCGGTAGGGCCGGTGTTGAGGATCATGCCGTTGGGCCGTTGGATCTCGCGGTCCAAGAGTGCAAGGAGCGCCGGTTCAAGTCCAAGTTCCTCCATGGGCAATCCGATCGTGTGTGGGTCAAGGAGACGCATCACGATGGATTCACCATATGCGCCCGGC
The DNA here is from genome assembly GCA_964634575.1 of uncultured Candidatus Saccharibacteria bacterium. Classification (GTDB taxonomy): domain Bacteria; phylum Patescibacteriota; class Minisyncoccia; order Phycocordibacterales; family UBA12088; genus CAZDRD01. The sequence goes on from CAZWIY010000002.1 coordinate 24,358, forward strand.
AGTATGGAGGTACGGATCTCGATGTCTTTATTGTCGATGCGTACCGAAAAACGTCCGTCCTGCGGCGCATTTTTAATGTTCAGTTTGAGACCAGAAAGGAGTTTGATACGCGACAAGATGAGGTTGAATGTCTCTTGGTCTATCATCAGAAGCTCCATGAGGACGCCGTCGAGACGAAAACGAATCCGCACTTCCGTTTCTTCCGGCTCGATGTGGATGTCGGACGCGTTGTTGGCAAGCGCTCCGGCGATCATGGTTTCAAGTGCACGGCTGATTTTGTAAATACGTTTCATTGCAAGGACCTCTTTCACTTGCGCGCGCGTATCGTCGAGCGTTTTGACCGATGCGAGTATCTTGGTGATGGTTTCGTTGGAGATGTCGAGCAACCCCGCTTGCGTTTCGACGGCGAACGAAAGGTCTTTATAATGATCCCATGCGCGCTTGAGACTTTCGCTCGATGCCATGTAGAGCGTCGGTTCATAGCTACGACGCTTGAGGTCATCAATGATCGCGACGACACGTTCGCTGTTGGGGGTACGGATCGCGACCGAGATCTTTTTGCCGACCCGGTCATAGACCGCCACTTCAGCTTCTCGTGCTCCTGTTTCAGGGACAAGCCGCAAGGCATCGGTGCTGATGGATTCTTTCGAGAGATCAACGTATTCAAGGCCGTATTTTTGCGAAAGAATACGGGCAAGTTCCTCCTCCTCTTCTTTTTTTAATGTTTCAAGTTTTTTATTCTGTTTCTCCTCATCAAAGGTCGCCATGTCGTTTATTGTACG
>CAZWIY010000003.1:0-4819 GCA_964634575.1 uncultured Candidatus Saccharibacteria bacterium
TAGGACAGCGCCCTTTCACGGCGTAAATCGGGGTTCGATTCCCCGTGGGGTCACAATTGACAGCTAGCACTAATTGTGTTGTTATACGACCTTCCAGAGCTTGCACTAAAAGGGTTAGATTCCCTGAAATATCACCAATTCGTGCTGGCACGAGAAACATACAAAAACAGCCCCTCAAAGCGGGGGAATAGCTCTGAAAGTCTCACACTCAGTATTCGATCGAGATCCCAGTTTGCGCACAAGAATTCAATATCGCCAACACCCGTTTTCATTTGAAGTTCCCAGAACATTTCGAGGCAAAGACCGCATGGAGTACATAGACTATCTTGCCTCCAACTGTCGCGGTTTAGTTTACCCACAACAGCGACCAACTTTGGCTTTTCGCTATGTAGGTATAGTTGATCGAGTGCCATGCGCTCAGCACGCGTCGAACCTATGATCCGAGGGTGCGCAATAGTGGCGCCGAAAAATATTTTTCCTGTCGTTGTTTTGATTGCGCATCCAACCTTATGTGCATTGTCACTCACCGAGTGTTCAGCTTCATCCCTTGCTTGTAGTATGTGTTAAAATAACGACATTTATAAGATATCTAAACTACTCAACGCAACCATGACAAAGCTACCACTCAGAATAAATGCATTTATTTATACAAAAAATGATGCGGGCATAGCGTTTCTCTGTCTTAAACGTACTCCTGAGGACGGTGGCTTTTGGCAGACAGTGACTGGCACAGTGCACGATGATGAGAGTTTTATTGGAACCATTACGCGCGAGATCCAAGAGGAGTGTGGCATTGGTGCTCAAGATATTCTCAAGGTAGAAGGTCCGATCTTTGACTTTGAATGGATGAAAGGAGAGACGAAAATTCGTGAGTTTGTCTATATGGTGGAAGTATCGGCTGGTGTAGCAGTCATCGTAGCGCCTGATGAACATGACGAATATCGCTGGTGCAATGAGAAGATGTTGTTTGAAACATTGGAGAAGGAAAATAACGTTAAGGCGGCACGTGTGGTGCTAGAGCGACTCCATGCATAAAGTACTTCTTATCGGTCTTGGATATCATACCCGGAGGATACGAGGAGACTATTGCAAAAAAATAGTATGAATTCAGGAATGATTCTCATCGATCTTGATATGGTGATCACCGATTTTCACGGTGGTTTTCAAAAGATATGGACGCAAAGATTTCCTGATAGGGATGTTGTTTCGTTGGAGCAACGGAAAAATTTTTACCTCACAAAAGACCACGACGAGTCATTTGCAAACGATATCGAAGAAATAATCAACGCTGAGTATTTCATTCTTGGTCTTGAGCCAATCCCAGGCGCAGTGGAGGGGTTCACGAGAATAGCTGGCCGATACAAACATGTAAGGATCTGCACCACGTCATTAAAAAACCCCTTCAGTTCTGGAGAGAAGTGGAGGTGGGTACATCAAACGTTTGGAAAGAAAACCGCCGAGGAGATGATCATCTGTAATGACAAGACGTTGATCAAGGCTGCCTACTTGATCGATGACAGGCCCAGTATCTCTGGAGCGGCGATTCCGGAATGGAAACATATCATATTTACACAGCCATACAATCGTGATATTAAGGGAGAACATTTTACTTGGGAAGAAGACTTAATTTTAAGATGATGTATGAATAAGAAAATATTACAAGGCGTATGGGGTGAGAAGTTGGACACTTCGTGGGAATTTTTTGTAGCCGATGCTCTGCCGGAGGGCGAGCCTGTATCAGCCGTCATGGGCATATCGTTTTGGGATAATAAGCTTGCACTTGTTCAAACAAAGCGGGGTTGGGAAATACCAGGTGGCCATATGGAAGAGGGCGAAGACATTGTTGCGTGCTTAGAGAGAGAACTGAAAGAAGAAATCGGCGCAGGTGTATACAGTTCAAAAATACTTTTTGGGTATAGAAAGGTCACTAACCCTGATCGAAAAGTCAACGCCACGGTTGGTAAAAAATATCCAAGAAATACGATCATTCCGTATTACCTTGTAGAGTTGGGAGCGGAGCCTACAGGTGCGAATGCAGAGGACTGCTATGCGTCCGGTCTGTTCAATATTACTGACGCGGTGGTGCAACATTCCCACGATCGCGAACTCCTGCTGATCGGCTCTGCAATCAAAAGCTATTGTCTTGACAGTGATCATTAAGTTATGCATACTCCACATCGGAGCACGTTGATATTCTAACCACGCACAGTAGGAGACAGGAATGCAAACGATCAAAATCGAAGAAGGTATCTTCGAGGTAGTTGCTTCTCGGGTTGTGGACGCCGATCAGATTCATGCCGATCTGTCCTTCATGGAACATGAAGGTATGCTAACGTTCGGTGATCAAACGACGCGCATTCTTTCCGACGAATTTAGAAGAGGAGGGTATGCGATCGAGTTGACCGACCTGTGCTACGAAGACGATCTCTCCATCGGCCTTCAAATGCCGGATACATGGTACCTGAATAGGGGATTATATGGCGTGAGCATCTCAATGTACTTCAACTTCTTGAATTACAAAGAGATGGTCAAAGACGGAGAGCTGTATACACGGAACTTCACGGTCGCAAGAGATTTCGGACGGATTGCCGCCATCGAGATCTACATCGAAAAAGACTTGCGGAGCCACTTGAACACCCGAGGTAAGCGATACTTCGGTACGCCTCGAACACTCACGGAGTGCATGAGAGTGCTTGAAGGGTGGGACGTACAGCAAATACCTCGACTCAAAAGATACATCACCTATGCGGACTTCATCCGCCTCTGGTGTAGTGCGCATTTTCCCGACTACAGACAGGAAGAATGGGGCGTAGGCAAGGAGGTGTCGAAGATGTTTCTGCAGGCTCACGGCACGACCAATGTGCGCCAAGGCATCAGGTACTTTTGGCAACACCATCTCGAGCGGCGGCCAGACAAAATCGCTCCCGAAGATATTGAGATCGATATTCTTGACCCGACCTTCCAATCTGAAAGGAGCCCCCGGTACGTTCTACTTGGGGAAGATATCTTTTCAGACGTATCGATTGATACGGGTTCTGAAATGGTATTTCGGAGCTTCAGCGAAACGAAGATCATACGGTATCCACGCAATGTACAGTCGAACGAAATGCAATTTAAGACGGCGAAGCTCGTCCGAAGGCGATTTCCCACCGCGACGGTAATCATGTTCAAGAATCCTCCGGCCATGCCGACCTTCACTATGACGAAGTTCGACGAGGTTAAGGAGGGCGTGAGCCGCGAGGTAGCAGTTGTTGCAAACGGCCTTCGGTATGTCCACACGATGTTGGGAGAAGAAAATGCGAAGTGACCGCCTGAACCTACGTGACCTTATCGCAATCATGCGTCATGGTCTTGAGCAGGGCGCGTTTTCTCGACGCAACCTAGAGACGCTTGATGCCATCCGTGCATGCATCTCTTCAAAAAATCTGACGGCTTATAAAGCCGATGGGTATGAGGTGGATACCTACATACTTCCATGTCCATCGGATCTGAATCTAAGAGGTCTGGTTGTTAAAGTCCTGCTACATACAGCAGAGACACTCATTAAAAACACGTCTCAGGAATGCGCGATACTGCGTCAGATAATTCCCAAAGGCGACCTGTATGTGGTGCCATCGTTCCTCGCAGACTTTAGACACGAGGATTGTCATATCTTCGTGTCACAGTTGTTACCGGGAAAGGTGGCGACCGAGGTTGTTCTTGAAGAGCGTCACATCGTTACGATTGCGAGAGCAATACGACAACTACAATCGGACATCTCGACTACACATGTTGGAAGAAAAAAACTGAAGGAAGTAAAAGGCTCACAACAGATACCGTACTACGCATTAAAAAGCAAGAGGTTCCTGAAGGAGACCTTTGGTCTACAGATCGGTGACAGCGCATTGCATGTCTTCGATCTGCTGGAAACAATGAGAAATCAGCACCTTGTCATTGTCAGTGATAGGAGTCCTGCGAACTTCGTCATCGATCAAGTGGGGCATGTCGGTACCTTTGACTTCGGTCTCATTCTTGCAGGAGTGCCATGCGAGGATTGGTCATGGTTCATTGACGATCCTCGCTTGCAATCAACGCTCACTCGCGAAGAGATACTACAAATATTTCGCGATGGCGAGCGAGATTCTTCAGGTGAAGACGTGAATGTTGTCGCCTTCCATGTTTCGGCGTTATTTGTTTGCATAAAGCAACACTGCTTGATGCGCAAAATTCGTCGAGATGAGATGGCCGCACACTATCTCAAACGGGCTCTCCGGTCGGCAGAGGTGATCTCCTCACACGAGATCGTACAGATGCTCGGCGAGTTAAAAAACATAAGGCCCGCTCCGTAAATAGCGGGCCACTCTTTTTAAGCTGATTTATAGATGGAATTATGGATTAGTGAGCATAGAACCCAAGGAGCGTGCGATGATCGTAAACATATCTGGTGCAAGTGGAGCGGGAAAGAGTACCCTTATTGCGTATCTTGAGTCACATTATCCTCAACGATATGTAAGGCTCGTAACGTACGCCTGTCGCCAAGTGAGAAAAGGTGAGACGCAAGGAAATCCATATTACTTTGTAGGTCGTGAGGATCTTGAGCAAGAGGGGTATGTTCTCAAAAGAGTTCGTGGTGAAGATGTCTATGCCGTTAAGAAAACGGATTTGGATACTCAAGTTCGCCAGGTTCTTCTGACCGCTTTTCCTGCACGAGGAGTCCTTAAACTTGAAGCAATGGGCTACACCGTTGTCGGTTTCTACCTTCATCTTGAAAGTCTCGAGAGAATTCGTCGGATGCAAAAGAGGGGTGATGCCATCCTCTTGATAGAGAGGCGCATTCTCG
>CAZWIY010000003.1:4829-5639 GCA_964634575.1 uncultured Candidatus Saccharibacteria bacterium
CAACGCTTGAAGTCACTACGGCGACAATGGGTACCAAGAGTCTGTACGTACTTGATGCTCGAAAGCCAATCAAAGAGTTGGCTCACGAGATCAATGAGAGAATTACTGTTCTCATGAATCTATAAAGCCACGCTATGCGTGGCTTTAGTCGTAATTATAATTGAGGAAAGATATTATCAATCAGACACTTTTATAATTATTCGACGGCTGAATTTATCAGAGGCAAAAAGCTCAACATTCGACCCCGCCACTCCTTGGTGGCGGGCTTTGTGTTTTCCGCCTCTAGTGATTATCAAGTCACTTATAAAATACTATGGAGAATACTGAAGGTGCCTCAAAAAATAAGGCAAAGAACATAACGCTAGGCGGTGTTATAAGTTGGATTGCAGGGGGACTTTTCTTACTCGCAGGTACGGTAGTGATTTGTTACCCGAAGGGTTTGCTACATATGATGAGTTAGCAAAGAACCAAGGTGTCGGGGAACCTCCAGCACTTGATGAAAAAGCGACGGCGCTTTTGGATGAAATAAAGAAACTATAGCCATAGTATAGGAAGCATTTGACATAAATATAAGCATATGTTATGTTGCAAACAAGTTCTTTCCATTCACAACACTGAACACTAGAGAAAGGGGGCTCAAATGAGCGACAAACCTTCTACTGGGCTACGAGCCCTCGCTTGGCTGGCTATCCTTGGGAAGCTCTCCAAGCTCATCAAGCTGGTGAAGTTCGTCAAGCTGGCCAAGCCGCTGATTACCGTCATCACGATGACCATTTCGGCGGTCGCCTACGCATTCTGGCTTGGACCGTG
>CAZWIY010000003.1:5649-21849 GCA_964634575.1 uncultured Candidatus Saccharibacteria bacterium
TTCGCCATCGGTCTGGTCGTGATGCTGTTCATCCACGAAATAGGACACGTTGCGGCGATGAAGATGCGCGGCTACAAGGCATCAGCCCCCGTCTTCATCCCGTTTCTGGGTGCTGTCATCTTCGGTCCGTTAATGACCGACCGTGACGACGAGGCGTTCATCGGCATCGGAGGACCCGTTCTTGGAGGGCTGGCAGCCGCCGTCACTCTAGGCATCTGGTTCTTCATTGAAGACAAAGAAAGCGACCTCGCTATCATCCTCTTGATGGTCAGCTACGTCGGGATGTTCCTCAACGTCTTTAACCTGATGCCCATTCGTCCGCTTGACGGTGGACGGGTGACACAGGCAGTCGGCCCGTGGTTCAAGTACGTCGGCGTGGTCGCAGTGGCTATCTTTTCGGCAATGTTCCGAGAGCCCGTCATCCTGTTCGTCTGGATACTGGTGATGCCTGAAGTCACGTTTCTTCACCTCCGCCTCCGTGCGGGTGTTGCAGGGCTGATGTACGTGGCAATGGTCGCCTTGATGGCAATGGGATACAGCACCCAGCCGTTCTGGGTTGATGTGCTGGACTGTGTTCTTGCGGGCGTCCTTACGCTCGGACTGGTAGCGCAAGCTGCTACGAACACCGACCTCGCTCACGAGGACGACCATAGGCCGCATCTGGAACGCGCAGGACGGATGAACTGGTTCGTACGCTATGCCATCCTGACCGTCGTTCTGGCCGGCTTGATGGCCTACCAAGTGAGCCAGCTTCCGGCCGTTCAGTGACCTGACCAACGCCCCAAGGGACGCTCCGTTCCTCGGGGCGTCTTCTTTTTATATTTTAAGGCCTTGAAGTATTTGTATGTTAGCTTTTATATATTGGCGCTCTTTATAAAGTTCTGAAAGCCACATTGTAGGGTCACATAGATTTTTGTCTATTTTATTAGGCCGTTCGGCGTACCTAAAAGGATATTTCTTAGGGGTTCAAATCAAAAGAAAAGTGCGACCTTGAAAGGTCGCACGTCGCAAATTTCACCTCCATAGTTTTAGACGATTACTTCCAGTCGAAGGAACTGATACCCTCTTTCCTTTGCGGACTGGCGAGCCCATTGCTCGACCTGTTCGCGGGTAATATCTTCTGCAATGTCCACCGTCTGGGTGTACTCTCTTAGACCACGTGGATGAAATGGATTATCTCCAGGTTTCCGCGAATACGCCTTATAACGTTTTTGTCCAGGTGCTGGACGGACAGGCAAATCGGACATGTTTAAATTCTCCATCTGTCTATATAGGACTATGCTAAATTCTTTTCTTTCTGTAAAGCTCTCCCGAGCTCCTGCCTCTATTAGAGTTCCTGAACTAACTTGTTCCAATGCTGTCCTATTGGGACCGTCATAAAAGGAATAGCTTAGAGTAAGCACCCCACAATTAAGATAGATCTTTTTATAAATGTTTCTTACTGGGCACCTTTGCGCCGCTTTTGCGGGCTTCGGAAAGGCCGATGGCGATTGCCTGCTTTCTGCTCCTTACTTTTTTACCGCTTTTGCCGGAACGAAGCGCGCCATGCTTGTATTCGTGCATAACTTTTTTCATTTTTTGCTGCGTCTTTGGTCCATAGTGAGACATAGTGGGCAAATGAATAGTTTATAAAGCCTGCATCATGTACGTATATATTGACTATACGGCAACGTGCATGAATGAATGTTGAAGTTCGGAGACTTCTCTATATACTTAAAGATATGACTATGCCACAACAAGGAGACGAGGCGCCGGAGTTTACGCTTGAGGATCAGGGCGGGGTGGAACGTACGCTTGAAGACTATCGCGGTTCCTGGGTACTTTTATATTTTTATCCAAAAGACGATACGTCGGGGTGCACCAAACAAGCGTGCGCATTGCGTGATGATTTTCCCGCGTTTGAAAACGTCGATGCGGTTATTTTGGGCGTGAGTATCGATTCGGTCGCAAGCCATCACAAGTTTGCACAGAAGTACGAACTGCCATTTACGCTTTTGGCCGATGTCGACAAAAAAGTTGTCGAACGATATGGCGTATGGCAAAAGAAAAAAATGATGGGTCGCGAATATATGGGCACGGTGCGCACGTCATTTTTGATAGATCCAGACGGTATCATCGCCAAGGTCTATGAAAACGTCAAGCCGGAGACGCATGCGCAGGATGTGTTGCATGATCTGGAAACATTGCAGGCTCTGTAACGCATCGAAATGACACCCGACACCAACCCGACGCAAGGCCTTACGTACGCGCAAGCGCGCACGCGTTTAAAGCGGGACGGTCTCAATGCAATACGCGAAGAAAAGCGTACGAAAACCGTCGTGCTCTTTTTGCGCAACTTCAAAAGTCCGCTCGTACTGGTGCTCATTGTCGTGGCTGTAGTCTCGTGGTCGCTCGGCAGTCATGTCGACGGCAGCATTATTGCCGTCATGGTATTGTTGAGCGTTTGTCTCAATTTCTTTCAGGAATATAAAGCGGGAAATGCGGTGCACAAACTCAAGGAGCGCGTGCTGGCAAAGGCGACCGTGGTGCGGGAAGGGAAGACGATCGAAATCCCTGCCGTGGGACTGGTCGTGGGCGATATCATTGAACTCAATGCGGGCGATGTCGTGCCTGCCGATGCGCAGGTGCTCTTCGCGAAAGATTTTTTCGTCAATCAATCTGCGCTCACCGGCGAGGCATTTCCCATTGAAAAGACGGCTCAACCAGAGCACGAGCCGGAGACGGGATACGAGCACGTCACTCAGTCGCCGCATCTTATTTTTGCAGGGACGGCGGTTGCGACGGGGACGGCGCGTGCGCTTGTGGTTGCGACGGGCATGCGTACCCAATATGGCACCATCGCGCAAGGGCTTGAACAAGAAGACCAGCCGAGCGAATTTACGCGCGGCATCGCCGCATTTAGCGTGTTTATCGTGCGAGTGATCATCGTGCTCGCTGCCGTCGTTTTTGCGGTTGCGGCGATCAAAGACGGCAATATACTCGAAGCATTGTTGTTTGCGATCGCCATCGCCGTGGGCATGACGCCGGAGTTTCTGCCCGCCATCATGGCGGTCATGATGTCGAAGGGTTCGATCAACATGGGGAAAAAGGGAGTGATCGTCAAACGGCTCTCTGCCATACCCGCCTTTGGGAGTATCGATGTCTTGTGTACCGACAAGACGGGCACGTTGACCGAAGACCGTATCGCGCTCATTGAGTGTATGGATGCGCAGGGCGATGAGTCTCCCGAGGTGTGTCATTATGCCTACTTGACGAGTACCCTTCAGACGGGCATCACCAACCCGCTTGATGATGCGATCCTCGACAAGGAGCAGCATTCGATTGAGGGATATGAAAAAATAGATGAGATCCCCTTCGATTTCGAGCGCAAGCGCATGAGTGTGGTCGTCAGAAATGGCGGTGACATGACACTCATCACCAAAGGGGCACCGGAAGAGATGCTCGATATCGCATCGCACTACCGCGTGCAGGGTGCGGTGCAGATGCTCGATGATGCAGCGCGCAAGCGCATACAAGACGTGTATGCACGGCAGAGCAAGGAAGGATTTCGCGTGTTGGCAGTGGGTATTCGGACGATGAACGGCACACCTCGGACGTTTACCAAAACCGACGAAACCGATCTTGTTTTCATCGGCTTTGCGTCGTTTCTCGATCCTGCTAAGGCAGATGCGCGTCAGGCTATCGATGGCCTTGAAGCGCTCGGTATCGGGATTAAGGTCATTACCGGGGACAATGATCTGGTCACTGAAAAGATATGCCGCGATGCCGACATTCCCATTACGGGCATGATGCTCGGAAGTGATGTACGCGCACTGTCACCGGATGAACTCAAGCAGAAAGTGGTGGGTATATCCATTTTTGCGCGCTGTACGCCGTTTGACAAACTTGCGATCATCAAGGCATTGCGGTCATCGGGGCACGTTGTGGGGTATCTGGGCGATGGTATCAATGACGCGCTGCCCTTGAAGGAGGCCGATGTCGGCATCTCGGTCGCAGAGGCAGTCGATGTGGCACGTGAGTCTGCCGACTTTATTCTCACAAAAAAAAGCCTTTCGACGCTTGCTGCAGGAGTGGTCGAGGGCCGCAAGGCATTTGGCAATACGATCAAATATGTCATGATGGGCCTGTCATCGAATTTCGGCAACATGTTTTCGATGTCCGGTGCAGCATTTCTCTTGCCGTTTCTACCCATGCTGCCGATACAAATTTTGCTCAATAACTTTCTCTATGACTTCGCGCAGGTTGCCGTTTCGACCGACAAAGTGGACAATACGTTCATGGGCAAGCCGCGTCGATGGGATATTTCTTTCATTAAAAAAACCATGTATGTCTTCGGTCCCATCAGCTCGGTTTTTGATTTCCTCATGTTCGGCGTGTTGTGGCTTTTTATGCGCGGCAACCCCTCGGTATTTCAAACAGGCTGGTTTATAGGATCGCTCGCGACGCAGACGCTGGTCATCCATGTCATCCGCACCCGCTTCACGCCATTTGTTGAGAGTACCGCGAGCAAGGCGCTCATCGTGGCAACACTCGCCGTGACCGCGGTCGGATGGCTCTTACCGATGACAGCACTTGGCCGTGCCGTGGGGCTGACACCGCTTCCCCCGGCGCTCTATATTGCGCTTGCGGCAATTGTGGTAGCATATCTAATAACTACCGAGATAGCGAAACGGTGGTTTTATCGGAAAGTGATTAAAGAAACGATATGAGTCTTGAAGCGGGATCAAGCAGAGAGTCAATCGGTGAACGTGAATCGTTTTTTAACGCACTCAATTTAGAAATGATGCGAAAATGGCATGGTTCATATCCAAAATTGAGAAATGCAGGGCCTATCAGTGAAGAAGAAAAAGCAGCACAGGGAAGAGCTGTAGATGAATGGACAAAAACATTTCAGGATCGGCTTGAAATCATCGGTGACCTATTTGATGCTCACGGTCGGGACCCAACGCAAACCAAAATAGGCGATGATTGGTTCGGACGTCCTGTTGAAGAAATACTACCTATTTTGGAAGCGGCGGTGGCAGAAGCTGCAAGGCATCAAGAATTACCACGTGCAGCCTAGCTTAAGCGCGCAAGTAAAGGTAGATATCCTCGATGGCTTTGACGGCATCGCCCATGGCGATGTTGTTTTGGTGATAGAGCACGTCGGTGCAGTCGCCTGCTGCCCAGACGCCTTCTTGCGATGTATGCTGGTTTCTGGGGTCGGTGACGACGCGTTTGTATGCATCGAGCGTGACGATGTCTTCGGCAAAAGCGGTCGAAGGTACGAGGCCTATTTCCACAAAGATACCCTGCACAGGAAGTTCGTGCAGCTCTCCTGCTTTATCTTTATAGGTGAGTCCTGTCACCATGCCGTCGCCTTTGACCTCCTGGATCTCGACTTCGGAAAGGGCTTTCATGTTGGGGTGGGCAAGTACTTTTTGCACCGTGATCTGTTCAGCCTTGAATGACGGCATACGGTCGAGAAGGGTAACGCTCTTGGTGTACGCTAAAAGCTGGGCCGCACTTTCAAAACCTGCGTTGCCGCCGCCGATGACCGCGACATCCATATCAGAGAAAAGTGGGCCATCGCATGACGCGCAGTAGGTGAGGCCCTTTTGGTCGTATTCTTTGGCGCCCGGTACGTTGAGTTGTCGCCTGTTAGCGCCGGTCGTGATGAGTACGGTCTTTGCTTCGTAGGTCTTACCGTCACTTGTCGTTACGCGAAAGCCGCCTTCAATTTTTTCCAGTTTTTCGGCGGTAACGTCTTTCTGTATATCCATATAGCCGTCGGCATACGCGCGCAAATGCGTTTCGAGATTTTTTGCGAGGTCAATCCCCGAAATCGAAGGAATGCCGATCCAGTTTTGCACGTCTGCGGAAACCACGCTTTGACCACCGATTTCTTTGGCGATAAAGACGGTCTTTAACAATTTGCGTGAGGCATATACTCCCGCGGCAACCCCGGCCGGCCCTCCTCCTACGATAGCGAGATCATACATACAACACTTGAACTTATTATAATGGATAAAGTAGATTCAGTATAACACAGCAATATACTGTGTGCGCGAATTTGACATGATATAAAAAGGCGTGTTAAACTATAAATAGTTAATGTGTAGTGAGGTCGTGCATGACGAACAACACTATGTCGCTTGTCGCGGGAAAGACGAGACATCCTCGGATCTCGCCGGCTGAACAAAGGATCCTTGATCTGCTGATAAACAGCTATGAGCTGGAAGAAGTGGCGGAAAAATTAGGTATTGCCTATGAAACCGCGCGTAAGCATCTCAAGGCGGTCTACGCAAAAGTGGCGTATCTCGGCATCAAACCAAAACAGCATTGCACGTTATTGTGGTGGCTGAAATATCGCATCACTGGATATTATGTACCCGACGAGCAGGACGCGGTGATGAAAATACTTGCCGGCTTGTGTGCTGCAGGAAGAAAAGGAGAGGCGGGAACATATGAGTACGTCGCTTTTGAAAACGAACTAATCCATCTTGTTGGTGGAGTAGAAGTTATGGCATGAAATGACCCCCGACTAGCAAGAAGCGCTGGTCGGGGGCCTCCCTTTTTACTTACTTATTCATTTTTACTTTATCTTCGATCGTCTCAGAAATGATGGGACACCCCATTCGTCGTCATCGTCTTCTTCTTTGGCGGGACGATGCGGTTCGTCGACAGGTTTTTCTTCACGAGGTTTACGTTCTATTTTAATATCGCTATTGACGATAGGTGCGGGGGTTGGAGATGGCGTCGGATTGTTGCGGATGCCGAGCAACGAGTTGTGGATCATCCCGACATCTTCTTTTTCACGTTCACGCGCAGGGCGGGAACCAAGTCCGAAAAGGGAAGCGCTCGATCGGGGAAGCGAATCCTCGGGGAAACCGGTCGCAATGACCGTGACCTTGATCTCGTTCTTCTTGAGCTTCTCGTCTTTGATGGCGCCGAAGATGACGCGAGCGTTGGGGTCTATCGAGTCGGTAATAATCCGTGCGGCATCTTGTATTTCAAGCATCCCGAGGTCATCGCCGCCGGCGATCGCGAACAAGACGCCTTTTGCTCCAGAGATAGAAACCTCAAGGAGGGGAGAATTGATGGCGGCCGTTGCGGCTTCTTCGGCACGTTTTTCGCCCGAAGCGACACCGATACCCATGAGTGCCGAGCCGGCATTGTGCATGACGGAACGGATATCGGCAAAGTCCACATTGATGATGCCAGGTGTCGTGATGAGGTCGGAGATACCCTCGACGGCTTGGCGCAAAATGTCATCGCACATCGCAAATGCATTGAGTACCGACGTGTCACGCTGCACTACGGCCAGCAATCGGTCGTTGGGAATCGTGATGAGCGCGTCGACTTCTTCTTTGAGCGCAGATATGCCTTCTTCGGCTGCACGTAAGCGCTGCTGGCCTTCAAAGGAAAATGGCTTGGTGACGACGCCTACCGTGAGCGCGCCTGCTTCTTTTGCAAGACGCGCGACGACAGGGTTTGCGCCCGTCCCGGTGCCGCCGCCCATGCCGCCTGCGATAAATACCATATCGGAGCCTTTAAGGGATTCAAGGATTTCTTCCTGTGTTTCTTCTGCGGCGCGCTGGCCGATCTCTGGTTCACCGCCAGCCCCAAGGCCGCGGGTGAGGTTTTTGCCGATATGAATCTTCTTTTTGGCTCGGGAATGATGTAAGTCTTGCGCGTCAGTGTTGATCGCGATGAACTCAACGCCTTTGACGTTTGAGTTGACCATGTGATTGATGGCGTTGCTTCCGGAACCGCCGACGCCGATCACGCGAATACGAGCAAATGATTCTACTTCTGGTTGGATTTGTTTCATATAAATATGCAAAAGTGTACGCAGCAATCAAACACCCTTTAAGTGCCTAAGTCCCCTAAGTTGAGAACATCATAACAGAAATAATGGGCACTGGACAATTGACAGTAGAAGGGATGTGTAGCGTGTAAATTAAGAGCACCCAACCTCTCACAAGAGATCGGGTGCTGAGTTGGACCTTGGAAGCATGTTCGACCTCGTGAGAAGTCAGGTGTTTGGTAGAGGGACGGATGTCAGTCTCTATGCCTGGTCGAGTATCATCTTAATGAGGCTACTCACCTCATCTTTTTCTCGCGAGCATAGATACATAAAGCGATTTTTGCGGTACCACCATAGGTACGAACATCCCTCTCTAAAACGATTCCAAACGATGATGATCTTCTTTGTTAGATCTGGCTCCATCTTAATTAAGTACGCACAGATATCCCGACCACCTCCTTCATTGTTACCAACGATGATCACATCAGGTTTGGCGTCTCGAATGAGTGTATACACAGCCTTAACAAGTACTTCTGTGGGTTTGTAGAAGTCATTGGTCGTAAAACCTTCGACATGTCGGACATCATGCTTGTCTTTGTCATAGTAATATGTAGCGATGAGGCTATCCACCACGACAACCATTGACTTTTTTATCCCGTGACTATGCGCAAGCATTGGAACAACCTCCTGTCGAATTGGGAGCTGAGCGTATGCTATAGGATACACACTGCTATTGTCAATAGACTTACGGTAAAAACTGTTTGAACCAGTTGAGGAGGGCATTGCCGGTGTTTTTGGCAAGGGCGATACCGTTTGCTTCGTGTTCGGTGGTGAAGCCCCAAATGCACAAGCCGTACGCCACAGCCCATGAGGAGTCGCGTATTCGTGCTTCTTCAGCACCAATAAGGCTCGCACGTTTGGAAGGCAACTTGAGCGCCACGCGCGCGAGGTCTTCGATCGTCGCGATGCCTGACCCGCCGCCGGTGATGATGATGCCTGCAGGCAAGAGGCCGTTTTTGCCCATTTTGGTGAGATGCGCTTCGATGAGCGCAAAGACCTCGGTGAGTTTTTTCGCGACGATCTCGTCGAGTTTCTTTTTTGAATGCGAACCGCCGATGAGTGCGCCTTTTTTGATCTGCTCGGCGTCATCGAGTGACACCTTGAGGCCGAGCGCGATGTCGTGCGTGATATCGGTCGAACCGATGGGGAAGACTTTGAGCGATATCGGGATGTTGTTTTCAAACACGACGATGGAAACCGTTTCCGCGCCGACATTGGCAAGCACGCAACCGGCCATTTTCTGGGCTTTCGTGAGCGTGACGAAGCTGCCGGCCAGGGGCGAGGCCATGACATCGATGATCGAGACGCCGGCTTCTTCGACTGCGGCGATGAGGTCTTGCAGGTGCTGCTCGATCGTCGTGATAAAGAGCGTTTCGACTTCGAGTTTGGTGCACTTCAATCCTTGCGGTCGACCGAGCACTTTTTGACCATCGGCGCGAAAACCAAGCGGAATGACGTGAATGACTTTGCGGTTAGTGAGTCGCCCGTGCGCACGTCGCTCACATTCTTCCAGCGCGCGGCTGACGTCGTGGTCGGTGACGATGAGATCGGCACGCATGACGGATACTTCGGCGCGGGCGTGTACTTCGTCGAGACCGATGCCGCCGACGGAAAGATAGGCGCGACGAATCGGCACTTGTGCCGCTTTTTCCGCCTGACTGATGGCGCTCTTGAGCGCTTTATGAAGATCGCTTGCATTGATGATGTAGCCATGGCGCATGCCTTTGGACTGCGCATAGCCAGTACCTAACACTTTTGGAAAACGAGAATGGGCGGAGAGTTGCTCAGCAACCACCACTTTTACTTGGTACGTACCAACGTCGATGCCTACGGTAATGTGTCGTGCCATGAGAAAGAAAGACCGAAAGGCACGTAAGAATCAATGTATGGAAAATTTCTTACGCAATTTGCGCTCGGTTTCGTCCATTGTACCTCCATGTGCCATCCCTTTCAAATGGAGTAAGCCGTGGATAAATAGGTATTGCACGTGTCCTTCGTAAGAAAGTGCAAATTTTTTGTGTTCACGGCGAATACGGGCGAGATTGAGAAAGACCTCCCCTTCATGTTTCGATAAAGGAAACGAAAGCACGTTTGCCGCAGTGTGTTTGTCGCGATATCGAATGTTGAGCGCTTTTGCCTTGTCGTCGCCGATAAAGACAAGGCTCAATACGTAACGCTCTCCCAATACGGTATTTTTCATGCGCTCAAAAGGCCCGTGGGGCAGGGGCCTGAGGACTGTTTTGGAAATGGAGAACGAGGACATTAGCGTTTGACACCCTTGCTTTTGTCGGGAAGTTTGCCGAGTTTGAAGAGTTTTGCGTATTGTTCTCTGCGGGAGATGGTCTTGAGCGCCTGACGCTTTCTCGCACCGACGGACAAAACGCGCGAATAGTAACGCTGGCCACGCATGTGCTTGACGATACCCGAAGACTGCATTTTTTTGGTAAAACGGCGAATAAGACTCGCGTTATTTTCGTTTTGGTTTTTTTCTACAGCGACATTAATCATGCTCCTGAAGATACCACAACCGCGTAAGCCGTGCAAGTATTAACGCCGGGATGCGTGCTTGAAGAAAGAGGGGAGCATGTCTACGGACATGATTTGTTGTGCGCGTGTCGATGCGTTGCGAACGATCACCTGATTTTCGAGCGCTTCTTTATGGCCCATAATGACGATATAGGGCGCGGCAAGTCGCTCGGCATATGCAAGTTGGTCGGTCAGTTTGTCCTGATGGAGCGACTGGTGAAAGGGAATATGCGCTTTACGAAAGACCTCGATGACTTGCAAACTGCGCAATTTTGCCTCGAAACCGACATGGATGAAATATAAGAGCGGTTTATGATGTTGCGCGGGCGACAGCGCTGCCGATGTTTTATCTTTTGCGTTGGTGGCGAGAGAGATCGTCATGCTGACCGACGGGATGGTGGTGCGTGCAAGACGTTTGGTAAATTCATCGAGACGGCCGCCACGACCGAGCGGTTCGGCCGTGCTGTCATCGGCATCATGGGGGTGGATTTCAAATAGAGCCTGGGTAAATGCATCGCGATGGCCTATGACGAAATTGTCGAGTTCGTATGGAATGCCGGCGATTTCAAGAAAGTCGATCACTTCACGCAGGTGTTTTCTGCTTGCGCTGCTCAGAAATTCGACAGAACGAGGCAGGTCGGATAAAAGCCCGTACTGATTTTGACGCAAGTATGCAAGTGCGGCAAAGACGTCGTCTTTTAAAAGAGTGCGCGCATCTTCGGATAAGTCGGCAAAATTACGCCGCAGATATACTCCGGCTTCACGGCCGAATTTTGCCGAGGAATCGCGGTCGCCGATCGAATTGATGTGTACGGCGGTACGTGCGATGTTATTTTCTTCGAGAATGGCATATGCCGCCTTTAAGATGATCGCTTCTGCAATGCTGCCACGAGCACCGATAAGCGACAAAGTAAAGCGCGCCTTCGATGCATTGATCTGTCCCATGTCGTAGATCAGGATCGGTTCTTTTGACGGAACGATGTTTTTTTCGATCGCCTTGCACAACAGCGAGGTAAATGCGCTGCCGAGCGGGTCCATTTTTTTCTGTTCTGCAGAAGCAGGGAGCGCTGCTCGATTTTGGGATGATCCGACTCGTGCTGGTTGCGTCCCTTTCGTTTCTTCGAAGGAGACAAAACCGTAATGTCGCGCCACTGATACAGCCTTTTTATAAAAATCTGCCGTGGAACCGTTGAGTGTGTACATCAGGAAACTGATGAATGGATAAGTAAAACGTTATTGATCACTTTGCGTACTGTGCATACTCGCCAGGGAATACCGATATCTTGTCGAATGGCAACAATCGTATGAGTGCTCTGCCAACCAATAGTTTTTTAGGAACCGCTCCCCATACGCGCGAATCGGAACTGGCGCCACGGTTGTCGCCCATCACAAAGTATTCGTCGGGTCCCAAGGTAACCGTCAGATAGTCGTCGCGCGTGTTGAAATCGTGCAGATACGGTTCGGTGAGCGTCGTGCTCGTGCCGGTTTTCGCATTACGAATGGAAACTTTCTGACCTTGTATTTCAACCGTTTCTCCGGGCAAGCCGATAAGCCGCTTGATGAAAAACTTGGAAGGATCTTCCGGATAGCGGAATATCACGACGTCGCCGCGTTGCGGCTGTTCCAGGTGGTAAGTGAGCTGATCGACGATCAGATATTGCCCTGTTTCAAATGTCGGCGACATCGAGGCGCCGGAGACGATGAACGGCTGCGCGATGAACATGCGAAACGGTACGACGATGAGGAGGGCGAGTACGGCAAAGCGGAAAATTTCAATCACAAAACCCGGTCCGTTCTTTTTTACGCTGGTCGTCGGCTTTGTGACAACGGGAGAAGGAACAGGAGGAGTGCTTGGATCGTTGGTGTTTTGTTGTTGGTTGAACGATTCCATGTGATGATTGCACCTATTATAGTTGCTGCAAAAAAACTGTAAAGGGCATACGCACTTCCCGGCGGTCGGCATGCACAGCAACGCTCTTTTTCACCCATCACCACCGTGCTACGATACGTGCATGAAGAACATTTTTGCAAACACATTTTCACGAACAGAAAAGATTATCATAAGTTTCTTTTTGGCGTTGTTTATTATTCCTGAGTTACTTTGGAGTCCTCTAGCAAACTTTCTTTATTGGATCATCTTTTGGCAGAATGAACCTTTGCGGGGTAACTTTCTCACGTTGCCCGCAAATCTCAACCAACTACTACAGGTCTTATCTATTCAAACCACTGGTCTTTTCTTTTCTTTTCTTTTCTTTTCTTTTCTTAGAAAGAAAATAATAAATAAGAAAATTAGAATAATTCTAATAATTACTTTTGCCTGCCTCTTTTTAATTTGTAGTCTTGGGGCTTATCTTACATGGGACTTCGCGCATTGGGAATTCCACCCCAACTTCTAAATGAACTGCAACAATAAGCAATAAGTTGTATCGTGATGTATCGTATGTTACATTGAAGCCACTTACCAGCCTTCATCATATATACATACATATGTCCGCACGCTTTGTTCTCGCTGGCTTCTTGTTCTCATTTGTTCTCATGCTTGGTGCCACCCATACCGTCTTTGCCACAACTACCCCCTCGGCGTCGCTCACCATCCAAGACAACGCAACCGGCGGCGACTGCGCCCTCATCGGTGTATGGAACAATGACACTAAGACCTGCACCCTCACCGACGATGTGGCGGGCAGCACCGCAATACCCCGCTATACAGCGGTCATCAGACTGGTTGGTACCGGCATCACCCTCGACGGCGCCGGCAAGACCATGACCGGTGCCACCAATATGGACGACACTGCGCTTGAACTCTCGGGAGCCCGCGATGCAACTGTCAAGAATCTCACCGTAGCGTACTTCTATCTCGGCATCAAAGCAAACTCCAGTGAGAATATCACCCTCAGCCACATTACCGTTCGCAACAATGGCATAGACCCCGATCAGACAAATTTATTTTTGCAAAACATCAACGGTGCCACTATCAGTGATAGCACCTTCATTGCTGCACAAGTATATGCGATAGCCAGATCATACAATTTACAGTTTGTCCGGAACCGTCTTGACCATTCCCAGCTGAGGATTGATGGTACCGCCGGTATTGCCTTGACCGACAACGCCGTCGTGGGTGCCGATATTTTGATTGGGGACAGCGACGGTTGTGCGTCAACAACGATCGTCCGCAATACCATAACTAGCGGCAACATTGGATTTGGAAGTTCTGGTCCCAACCTCATTGCGGATAATACAGTTGAAGGTAGCATCAGTGGACGGGCAGAAACGATGATGATTGCCCGCAACCATGTGCGTAAGCCAACTGATAATGATGGGTATTACGGCATCAGCGTTAGAGGCACTGGCTTTACGCTGGTGGACAACGAGGTAAGTGGTTGTACAGGCAACGAATCTCGTTGTTCCAACTATACGTTGTTTGGTGTCAGCGGTGGCACATTCTCACATAACCGTTCAGAGGGTGGGAAGATTGGGTTTGATTTATGGAATGCCTCAGGAGTTACTTTTACCGATAACACAGTGGTTGGGGCGCGCGAGGCGGCAGTAAGCATTACTGGTCAAGATAATGCAAATCTACCAAATAGTAATCCCAACATATTTATTGCCAACACGTTTCGTGATGGAGCTGTCGGTATTAAGGCCGTTGAACCATATGACTTTCAGATAAGCAACATATTTTCAAAAAATATCTTCACCCGCAATACTTCCAACACCGAGGTCTCTTACTCCAATCCGGACTTCATTAAGTTGTTTCAACCGCTTCCCGATGGCGGTAATTATTGGGATCGGTACGATACCACGGCTGAAGGATGTCTGGATTCCAACAATGACCACGTTTGCGACAGTCCGTATGTTGTGCAAACTGGTGATCAACAGCTCGTTGACCAATATCCTTTAACTTGTCCATCGGGAATGACATGTACCTCCACAAAAACCCCTGTCCTTTTCATCCCCGGACTGATGGGGACGGAGATGAAGAAGGGGAGTGAAGTGTTATGGATGGATCTTAATAAAATGTTGAATCCTTTATATGCGGGAGATAGATTCATGGACCCTCTTGCTTTTAGTACAAGTGGTACTCCTTCAGATAATACAGTCTCTATAAATAATGTAATTACCCGTAAAGATGTAGGGGACCATCATTTCGACTACACCACCGGCCTCACCAACGAATTCATCTCCCGTGGCTACAGTACGTCCACCAATTCCACCTTAAGTGTGTTTGCTTTGTTTCCATACGATTGGCGCAAGGACATCGGTGACGTTGCAGATCATGAACTTAAAGCAGAAATCGACAGACGAGTTGCTTCTTCCAGTTCAGGAAAGATCGACATCATCGCGCACAGCCAAGGAGGTTTACTCATTAAAAAACTATTGTTGGATTATCCAGCGTACAAGAACAAAATCCGTAAATTGATCTTTCTTGGGACACCACAGTTGGGTGCGCCAAAGGCGGCCAAGGGATTGTTATTTGGGGATGACTTCGATATTAGATGGAAAACGCTCGGCCTTAACTCTGGTGAAGTTAAGTACATTTCCCACAACATGCCTTCAATATATCAACTCCTGCCATCACAAGCGTACTTCAATAATGCTCCAAAATATTTAGGGAAAGATAGCCCTTATCTGGTGGGAGCTGACCAACTCCTTAACTACACCGACACGACGGCACAACTAAAGTCGTGGGGTCTCAATGGGGCGCTTGTTGATGGAGCAAAAACACTACACGATACACTTGATACGTATGATTTTACTAATTCAGGTATTGATGTCACCAATATTGTAGGTTGCATGACACCCACGGTGGGGAAGGTGGTAAAACTTTCTTGGGGCCGTTCATACCTTGAAGATATAGCCGGTGACGGAACAGTTCCTTTTGGTTCAGCTCGTACATTACTTGGTGCAAACACCACTTTATATTCATCTTCACCGCTCACGTCACATTCTGAAATGCCATCACAATCTGACATACGAAGAGTTGTCGCAAATATACTTGAAGGGAAGCCACTTTCTCTCCCTAGTTATCTTTCGGTATCGCCAGATCGTTGTGTCGGTATTACCGGTAGACGTTATTCTGTTCACTCCCCCGTCACCCTCAACATCTACGATGCACAGGGAAACCACCTCGGCCCCACGGACGATGGCAACTTTGAAGCCACCATCCCGGGGAGCTCCTACGACACCCTCGGCGATGAGAAGTTTGCTTTCGTGCCCGAAGGGAACTATACGATCAAACTCAATGCGACCGACAGCGGCCACTTCAGTTTCTTCTCTTCAAAAGTTGAGAATAATGAAACGGTTTCGACCGCTTCCTACCTCGATATCCCCATCGCCTCGACATCCAAAGCACAGATCGTCACCAACGATGCAAACACGCAGACGATCGCGCTTGATACGACAGGCAATGGTACGGCAACCACGACCGTCACTCCCACATCGGTGCTTGTGGGCAGCAGTACCGACGATATCACACCGCCCGTCACTACCCTGACGGCAACGGGAACCAAAGGAACAAACGGCTGGCTTTCTCCGGTCACGATCACCCTCGTGGCCACTGACACGGCAACCGGTACTCCATCGGGACTCCTCAAGACTGAGTACGCTTTTGACAACAGTACGTCAACGGTCTGGCGGACGTATAGCACGAGTACGCCGCTTGTTGCCACCACAACCACCACACTCTACTACTATTCGACCGACAAGATCGGCAACAAAGAAGCGATAGCAAGCACCACGATCACGATCGTATCGCCTACCTCATACCACCTCGACACCGGCACCACCACGTCCTCCCTGGACACCACCGGCACCCTCTGGCAGGG
>CAZWIY010000004.1:0-2207 GCA_964634575.1 uncultured Candidatus Saccharibacteria bacterium
GCGACGGCGCGCTCCATGCGCATCGATTGCGATCCTTTGATGAGCACGACGTCGCCTGCTGTGACGAACGCTGCAAGAGCATTGCCGAGCTTACGTGCATCATCGAACTTGGCGACCGCCTGCTGGTCCATACCTTCGCCGATTGCCGCTGCGGCCGCAGCCCGGGCACGTACGCCCACGGTGAAAAATGCTTGCGCCACGTTGGCAACATGCCTGCCCGCCGCTTCGTGCATCACCTTTGTGTATTGACCGAGCTCGAGCATGTCGCCCAATGCGACTATTTTTCGCCCCGAAGTCTGTACGAGCGCAAGCGCAGTCAATGCCTCGTCGACAGCGACCGGCGAAGCATTGTAGGTATCGTCGATGATCGTACTGTCGTTTTTGCCCGGCAAGATCTTCATCCTGCCCGGCGGCGTATCGTGTGCCGACAGTCGTTGCGCCGTTTCGGCAAGATCGAGACTAAGCGCACGCGCTACGCACAGCGCCGCAAGGATCGGATAGAGATGGTGCCGTCCCAATACACCCTTAAGTTCGTACACGGTATCGTTCCCTTCATGTTCGATGTGCATTTTCATGCCGTGCGGTTTGCGATCTTCGTACCACACACGGTCGCGCTTGCCGCGCATCTGCGCGTGGGGATTGAAACCATACGAAATGGTGGCACCATCGTCTGCCTGCATGCCGATCATCTTTTCATCGTCGGCATTGATGATAAGCGTGCCGCCTGTTTTGAGCGCCTGAGCGAGGAACTTTTTCTCCTTGACTACTTCCTCGGGCGAAGAAAAAAATTCGACATGCACGGGCACATCGGGAAAGCGCGTGAATACGACGACATCGGGCGCAAGCCATGAGGCGACGTATTCGATGTCGCCCGGCCTGTCGGCGCCCACTTCAAGCACGAGCCACTCCGGATACTCCTGCCGAAACACGATAAGCAGCAGCCCGTCAAA
Organism: uncultured Candidatus Saccharibacteria bacterium; assembly: GCA_964634575.1. GTDB lineage: Bacteria > Patescibacteriota > Minisyncoccia > Phycocordibacterales > UBA12088 > CAZDRD01. The sequence continues at coordinate 951 of CAZWIY010000004.1, forward strand.
GAGATTCTTAAACCACAGGATTGGATTGGACCACGCATTTTGAAGTCCGAGGATAGTGAGCGGTACGCCGATCTCGCTATTGAAACTTTTTTCGCTCTTGCGTGCGTAGACCGATTCGGAAATAGCGGTAAAGATCGCGTCTTTGGTCGAGGTCTTGCCGACACTGCCGGTGACCGCGATGATGCGAGGTTTATATTTACGCAGTACGCATTTCGCTTCAACGGTCAGTCCGTAAACGACGAGCGATTTAAAGATGTGCTTCATGCTTTAACGATCAGGAGGAAGTTCGTAATAATTGATAAGAAACTTGGTGATATCCATAAACGGTTCGGTCAAGGTTTCGGATGCATACTTTGCGCCCACCGGCTCGAACGTGTACAAAAATACGATGAACCGCGGATTGTATGCCGGAAAATAACCGAAGAACGAATGCAGGTATCGGTCAGTATAATACCCCCGGGCGCCCGCACGGGCAATCTGGGCCGTGCCGGTCTTTGCCGCGACACTGTAATGCGGCAGTGCAACGGTGCCATGCAAGAGCGCTTTGTCTACCACTTCTACGAGCATGCGCGTTACCGTTTCGGACGTCTGTTGCGATATCACGCGTGTGGAATCGTCGAACGTCACGTCTTGCGACGCACCCGATTCATATTGTATCGTCTGTGCCACATGTGGCGTGACGAGCGTGCCACCGTTTGCGACTGCAGCGAGCGCACGCACGGTTTCGATAGGCGTCATCGCGATACCCTGGCCGAACGAAGCGTTCGAGTACTCGATCATGCGCGGGCTTGCAAGGTTGTCGACAAGACCGTGTACTTCATTGGGCAAATCGATGCCCGTCTCTTTACCAAAACCAAACGCACGCATTCGTTCGCCAAATCGCTCCTTGCCGACTTTTGACACGACAAATGATACGCCGACATTGAGCGACTGGTTGAGTACTTCCTGCATAGGGATCACACCCCGCGCCTTACCGTCGAAGTTACAAACTTTGTAACCATCGAGCGAGATGCATCCGGTATCGTTGTAGGTAGTCTGGGGCGTCACCACGCCGGTATCGATGCCGATCGCCATGGAAACCGGCTTGATAATAGAGCCCATTTCATACACATCTTCGACGAGCGGATTGGAAAATGCGCTGATATCTTTTTCATTCCTGAAATTATTAGCATCAAAATTGGGCACCGAAGCAAATGCGTAAATCGAACCGGTCTTTGGATCCATGACGATGGCGCCGGTACGCTGTGCACCCCACTT
>CAZWIY010000004.1:2217-20528 GCA_964634575.1 uncultured Candidatus Saccharibacteria bacterium
CTTGCTGTTGACGCCCTGTATAACGTCTTCGACATGCTTTTGCACGGATGGCTCGATCGACGTGACAATATCTCCCGCATGCGCCCGCTCCTTTGCAAACAACGTCTCGCCGATGTTCGAGAAAATTTCTGCGAAGAAGTTGACATTTTGACTCGACTCATTGCGAGTCAAAATATCGTTCCAATACCGCTCGGCACCGTAGAGACCCGTCACTTTGTCGCCCTGGTATCCGACGAAACCGACCGTCTGCGCGGCGAGCGTCCCTCCCGGATAATACCGCCAACGTTCACGATACAATCGGACCCCGGGCAAGTCCGCATCTCGTATCGTTGTCGCCGCATCGGGCAATACATGATGCGCAACTTCTTCATATGGATCATCTTTCTTGCGCGCCGAGGCAAAAAAAGCTTCACGGTCGAGGTCAGGATATGCCTGTGACAATACAGCATACGTATGTTCCGGGTCGACGATATCCTTCGGCGTGAGAGCGATCAAAAAGCCGCTTTGTAGCGTCGCAGCAGCGACGAGTCTGCCGTCTTTATCTTTAAAAAAAACATTCCCGCGATCATACATGCCGTTTGATGACTCGACATACTGATGATCGGCTTGTGCTGAAAACGTATCTCCATGCACGATCTGCACCATATACAGACGCACCACTAAGAGCGCTGCAAAAAGCGATACGCCCGCTGACAACAAACGAATACGATATGCAAATATGCCGCCCCGCATGGAAACACAACTGAGACTAACGGTTAAGCGTCACGCGCGATGTCTCCGGTTTTACGACAAAAGACTGGTCGGCGATCGCGGTATAGCCAAGTGTGGTAGCATATGCTTCATTAAGCGCAGTCTTGCGTTGCATATACTGGGCTTCGAGCATGCCTACCTGCGTATTGAGGGTGTTCATTTCGATCGCGGCGTTCTTGCGCATAACCGTATTGGTGATCGAAGCGGTAATGAAATAGACGTACGCACCAATGGATGCAAGCATGAGAGCGATAAGCGTCCAAAACGCTTTTTTCTCAAGATCAAAGAAAAGTGATGAGAGGACCATTGTTTTCATAGTATGAACATTATATTTTTAATGCGACCCGAAGTTTTGCGCTGCGTGAACGGGGATTATCCCTTATCTCGTCGGACGAAGGAATGACCGGTTTTTTCGTCAGCAGCGTTACGATACCGTCGTTTGCCCATTGTTTGAATGCGCGTTTGACGACCCGGTCCATAACACTCTCAAAGGTGATGACCGCGACCCTGCCGTGTGGGGCCAGATACCGTATGATCGTCTCGAGACCCTCAGTCAACGACTGATACTCGTCGTTGACCGTCATACGCAACGCTTGAAAGATGCGGGTTGCAGGATGTTTGCGAGCCGTTTTGACGATGAAGGACGGCAATGCTTGTTCTATGACCGCGACCAATTCCTGTGTCGTGTCGATCGGCTGCGCCTCTCGAGCATGGACGATAGCGCGCGCAATGCGCCCCGCCCGCACTTCCTCGCCATACTGGCGGAAAATAGTGATAAGATTTTCTTCATCCCAGGTATTCACTATCTCGCGTGCGTCAAATACGGGAGTCTGCCCAAATGCCATGGAAAGCGATTCGTCTTTCGTGAATGAAAATCCGCGTCCCGACACGTCGAGCTGATCGCTCGACAAACCAAGATCGATCAATACTTTATCGATACGATCGACACCGTGGGCGGTGAGTATTGCCCCGAGATTCCTGTAGGTATCTTCCACAAAAATCTTTTTGCACGACAGGCCGTTGAGACGTCCTTCCCCACGCCCGATAGCGTCACGGTCCAGGTCGATGCCTATAAATAGGCCGTCTCGGGAAAGCGTTGCGGCAAGTGCGTAGGCGTGCCCCGCTCCACCGAGCGTACAATCGACGATAGTATCGTTTTGCTGCACATTGAGCAGTGCAACGACTTCATGTAAAAGAACCGGTGTGTGCACGGTGGGTGTCATGGTTTAGATGACGCCCAATGCACTCAATTTCTCGGCCACGCTGTCGGCAGTATCATTGACCGTTGCCTTGTATGCGTCCCAGCGAGCCTCGCTCCACATCTCAAGTCGGTCGTGGACACCGATGAGGACCGCTTTGCCGTCGGCGATACCGACTTCTTTGGCGAGGAAATCGGGAATGAGCACACGCCCGAGCGAATCCACTTCGACATCGGTTGCGCCTGCAAAAAGATAACGACTAAACGCACGCGCGTCCGATTGCCCAAGAGAGAGCGCTTCCATTTTCGCGACAACCTTCTCCCAACTCTCCATAGGAAAGATGAAGAGGCAGTTGTCGAGACCGTGCGTGATGACGACTTTCTTCCCGAGTTCCTTGCGGAGTTTCGCGGGAACCGAAACGCGCCGTTTTTCATCTATCGTATGTCGGTATTCTCCGTAGAGCATGGCGCAGTGGCAAAATGTGGCTTATTTGCTTGGTGAGAACAACTTCCCACTTTCTCCCACATGTTTACCACTATACCCCACTTCATCTTCCATTCAAACACAGTTATGCACAAAAACCCTCGATGTGAGGGTTATGAAACCAAACCAAAAGCACGTCAATTAATTTTCCGCTTTCTTTATAAAATCGAGATACTCAGCAACCCATTCTTGCTGCAGTGGTATGCCGTCAGCAAGACCGATAAAGTCTTTCGGATCCATGAGAGAAAATGCAAGCCCCTCGTCGCCGAACACAATGTCCGTTTCTTGTATGGAGTGAGGAATAGCAACCATAAAATACGATTCTTTATCGTCATCGATAAGACTCGGGCGTTTGGTTGAAAATCGAATATCGCTTGCTTTGATATCAAGGCCAAATTCTTCTTTGACTTCCCTTTGAAATGTCTCAAATGGGGATTCCCCCTCTTCTGTTCCACCTCCAGGCAAATCGATGCGCAATGGAAAATTTGGAGTCTTATCGTCCCGACGGTAAACAATGATTTTCTCCCCAATAAAAACAAGCCCTTTCGCGCCTTGAAAGTTCGCCTGCTTATTGAAAGTATCTTTTTCTATCATGATTTACTCAACGATTTTTCTCAATCGGTCGATGATGAAGGCACGATCGAGTACGCTTAAAAACCATCCCGCTTTGGGGCCGGAGTCGCGACCAAGGAAACTTTGATAGAGTGCGCTAAAGAATGCTTTCGCATCAATACCCGTTTCTGTCTTGATCGCGTGAAGTGTAGTGTGTAATTCTTGTCCATCAAGTCGTTCATGAGCTTCTACATATTCGAACAACTTTTTGAGCGCCTGTTTTTGTTCAGGAGAAAATGATCGGGTCGATTGAGGAGCCTGTTCTTGCAGCGTATATTTAAAATCTTCCGGTGCATAGGTCTCAAGCCAGCGTTTTGCATAGGTTGCTCGGGTATCTATTTCTTTTTTATCTTCTTCAGTCAATTCACCCCCTTTCATGCGCTCTACTTCTTGCACAAGGTCCATGTGCGGCATTTGCACAAGAAATGCTATTTGTGAAAAACGCGGCAGGAAACGGTTGAAGATGCCCTTTCTTTCTTGTGGCGCATGAATAAAATGGAATAATCGCGTATCGTCATCTTCAACACCAGAAAAATATTTTGTCGCCAACTTGTCATACTCATCGAACAAAACAGGTAGCGTATCACCCTCCGGTTCGAAGTCGATCGCTCTTTTTGGTTCCCGACCGATGAGGGCGAGGCGAAATAGAGCGGGTGGCAACAAGTCGGCAATATCGCGCGAAGAAGAACCACGACCCTTAGATGAGGACATCTTTTTACCACCAACAAGAAAAAATTCGTAAGGAATGTTAAGCGGCGGCTCATGCTCGAACACTTCACGCGAGATCGTTTCCGATACATCACGCGAGCCGCCTTTGGTCGAATGGTCCTTGCCGGCACCTTCGATATCTACGGCGAGCGCTTTAAATTTCGCAGCCCAGTCGACCTTCCATGTAAACTTTACGTTGCCATCAAACGGGCTGATCGTTCCATGTTTTCCCTCATGAGTGACATATAAGAGCATATTACCATCCCACCCGACGATACGCGCATCGAACCGGCCGTCGATAGGCCGCGCAAGCGAAACGGGAAACCAATCCTCTTGCTTATCTGAACCGGACACCCGCTTGTATATCTCACGGATGAGATCGCGCCGCTCAAGCGCAATCTTGATCGCATCATTCATTTTTCCTGATCCGTATAATTCGGTCGCGCGATAAAACCGCGGAGTAAAACCAGACTCGGTGATCACTTCGATAAACTCTTCTCCAAAATATTCGGCATAATTTTTCACACGAGGGTCGGGAGACGGTACGGTATACAAAGGCTGCATGAAATATGGCCGGTACGTCGCTTCATCGAGGTAGGAAGGTATATCATCCATCGGATCGATATCGTTGATTTCATACAAGAACGTATTCGCAATACCCTTTTCAGTGAGTACCTCGGCAATAACGCCATGGATGGCGACACCCCGCATTGAACCGACATGCACCCTTCCCGACGCGGTTTTTTCATCGCGTATGATAAGCGATTCGCCTTTTTTTATTTTTTCCGAAAAGCGTTCTTGTACGGCTTCAGCGATGCGATCAGCCCAAAACATATTTGAGAGTTACTCGAGCTCCACGATCTTATACTGCTGTTTGCCGTTGGGAGTTTCGAATGAAAACGTGTCACCCTTTTTCTTGCCCATGAGCGCATCGCCCAAAGGAGAGAGATGCGATATCTTGCGTTCGAACATATTGGTTTCTTCACTACCGACGATCTGGTAGCGATGCGTATCTTTCTCACCCACTTTTTGGATGGACACTTTCGAACCCAGCGAGACACACTCGCCTTTTTTGTGTGCGAGAATGTTTGCCGATGTAAGCATCGCTTCGAGCTTGGCAATACGCTCTTCGGTCGCGGCCTGCAATTCACGGGCTTCTTGATATTCGGCATTTTCGGACAGGTCGCCCAGCGAGCGCGCATATTCGAGACTTTCCGCTATTTCTTTTCTGCGTACGGTCTTGAGATAACCGAGCTCTTTCTTGAGCTCGTCATATTTTTCCTGGGTTAAGAATTCTTGGGCATCATTCATGGTTTTTGGGACAGTATACGGTATTTGGACGCATTCAACAAGACCTGTGTATAGCCGCTACTCATCTGCAACATACTCCGGCACATTGCTATGCATCCAATCCAAAAGTTGTCGCATGATATACACGCCGCCGCGCGGGTTGTGGAGCGGCCCACGTTCAAGCATGACCGCAAATGCATATCGCGGATGCTCGTATGGAAAAAATCCGATCACCCATGAATTGACGCGTTCATTGTTGACACCGACCTGGGCAGTGCCGGTTTTTGCGCCGAGCGTGACGTACGAGTTGGCAAGTCCTTTGGCAGTGCCTTCGGTCGCACTCATAAGCATCCCTTCGCGCACAATAGCAAGATCTTTTTCCTGAAACGGAAGCAGCATCACTTCATCACCCGTATCATTACCTTTCTGAAGACGCGGCGTGAGCAACTTTCCTCCGTTGGCGATAGCGGCCGTCGCACGCGCGGCCTGTAACACGGTGACCTGAAAACCATATTGTCCGATCGACGTATTGTACGTATCCCCCAAGCGCCACATATCGCCAAAAATACGCTCTTTCCATTCCGGACTCGGAATAATGCCCGTCGCTTCTCCCAAAAGACCGCTGTGCGTCGTCGTACCAAAACCGAACAAACGCGCGTATTTTTCTATGTTTTCAATGCCCAACCCTTTCTGGGTACCATATCCGCCACCCACTTCATAGAAATAAATATCAGAAGAGACGGAAATGGCTTGACGCATATCCACCCAACCTTGCGCTTGCCAGTCGACAAACACCGAGGGTTTGCTCGGATCGTACGGATTGGGCACCTTCAATTTCCCGGTACTCAAAATCTTCGTCGAAGGGTCGATGACATGTTCATTGAGCACGCCCATAGCGATAAACGGTTTGATGATCGACCCCGGCGTATAGACACCGCCGAGCGCGCGATTGAGATACGGTTTGCGCGGGTCGGTCTCGTAACTGTTAATGGCACTGGGATCGCTCCGCACCAATTTGTTAGGATCGAACTCGGGATAGCTGGTCAGTGCGATGATCTCCCCCGTGCGTACATCCATAAGTACGCCGGCCCCGCCCATAAACGACACCTCATCGACAAGGTTTTTCAAAAAAATATTAAGCTGACTTTGTATACGACTATCGATCGACAATGTCACGTTGGCGCCCTGTATCGGCTCTTGTCGCGTCCCTTCGCTTTGAAGCGTCCCGTGTACGTCGGACTCGACGATCTTGAGCCCTTGGGTACCGGCAAGAGCAGGATTGAATTTTTCCTCAACACCGGAAACGCCCTCTATGGCAGTCTGATAATAAAAACCCTGTTTGTCTTTTTTCGGCATACTCACGTAACCCAAAAGATGCGCCATGCCGGGCAAGGTCGTATAGCGACGCAACAAGTATTCATTTTCCGCCGATGGCAATGCGGCAAGCGTCATGGTCGTCGTCGCATCGGTCGCCATTTCAGCTTCAGGTGCTATCACCATACTGGAGGAAGATGATACGTTCCATGCAAGCTCGACACCATTGCGGTCGTAGATAACGCCACGTTTCGGAAAGATGACTGAGTAATGCAAATGATTGCGTTGTGAACGATCGAAGTATGCGGCGCCATCAACCACCTGCAGATGCCATATCTTTCCCAAGAGCAGGAGAGCGAGGAGCATACATACGCCACCCACGACGACAAACATGCGTCGCGTGATCGGTTGTTCCAGCCGCCCTTCAAACCGCGCGGTATTGAACTGGGGAAGATTTTTCGCGTCAAGTAAAATCTCGCTCGGATCGATTTCCCGACCCCGCTTCGCTCGACGAAATGCAAGCAGATGTGCCGCTTTTTGAAACCAGGTAAACATATGCCATAGTGACACTTATCGCACCTTGATGACCGAGCGCAGCAATACCCCGAGCAGTGCGCATACAATAAACGTCACCGTCAGTATATACCTGATCCCGAAAAAAAGCTCGGTGGGAGCGCCATAGAGCACATCCCACAAGAAACCTGCCAGTATGATCTCAAACGAACCAGACAGCAGCAAAAGCACTGCGCCGACCGCGAAGGTACACCACCACGGTAATAAAAAAACGCTCAGGAGAATCAGTCCATCAAAGACGAGCCGCATGCCGATATTGTTATTTTTTTTCTTCATCATGATGACGATGATCTACCCTCCGGCTGCCAGACGTAATTTCTTTTGACGGTCACGAAGCGTAGCGTGTTGGCATTGACGGGATTTTTAAAATAAACGCGTGCAAACGAATCGGCGGGATCGATTTCCACTTTTTCAACGTATGCAAAAAATGTCGTATCGAGTGTCGACAACGAGACCGGATCGCCTTGCGCAACCAACACCTCGCGCGGAACGAGCGCCAAAAATGTCCCGCCTCCCTGCCCTTGCGCAATGGCGGGCACCGTACTTGAAGCAGTGCCGATCATAATCGGCGTTTTTTCACGCGGCGCGGAAAACAAAAGTACCGTTGCGGTCGAAGCGAACACTTCCCGCACCGAACCGATCGCTACATCGCCATCGACGGTCACCAAGTCTCCTGCCGCAATACCGTCATCAGTGCCGGCATCGATGACAAACAGATCATACGGCGTGGTATCGGTGCCACGCAGTACGGCGGAAAGTATGTCGTTACCTTTTTGCGCATCCTTCCTCCCCAAAAGCGCCTTGAGTTCTACGTTTTCGCGTTCCAGAAGTTTGGTCTGAAAGGTCTGACGACGCAGGCTGCTCGCCTCTTCACGCAGTGCGACATTTTCAGTGATGAGCGCTTGTTTCGATGCAAGCGAAAGAAACGCACCGTATGCTGCGGCGACCACATCGCTGCGTATTTGCCATAACGGGGCGCCGATCGCATGACTCGCATCCGCGATGGGGGCCGGAACAGGTGGCTCGACAATGACCAGCAATAACAACACGGCAAGCAACATACCGCATACCGCCATCATGCGGGTACGTGACGAGGCGCGCCGTATGCTATTGCGAAGTGTTGGTAAAAGATTCATCTTGATGTATGAATACGTCTTTAAAGGTATCGATATGGTCGAGCATGAGGCCCGTTCCCCGCACCACCGATGTGAGCGGATCGTCCGCACCGTACACCGGCACCTTGAGCATCAGGGAAAGCAATTCCGGAAATCCACGAATGAGCATGCCTCCGCCGGTGATATAGATACCGCGCTGCATGACATCGGCGAGTACTTCCGGCGGCGTTTCTTCAAGCACGTCTTTGATCGCCGTGATGAGATTGTCGATCGAATGCGAGAGCGCTTCGCGCAAATCGGCGTCTGTGACGAGTGCCTCGCGCGGAAGGCCGGTCACGAGATCACGGCCGCGCACCAGCGCTTCTTTGAGCGGCTCGTCTTCGCGTACCGACGCGATCGCGAGTTTGACATCTTCGGCCGTCTTCTCGCCTATCACTATTTTAAACTCATCTTTGATAAATGTCTGTATGTCGCTGTTGAAACGATCGCCCGCAATGCGCACGTTGCGCGAGATCACGATGCCGCTGAGCGCGATCACGGCGATGTCGGTCGTGCCGCCGCCGATGTCGATGACCATATGGCCGTTGGGTTCGTGGATCGGCAATTGCATGCCGATCGCCGCAGCCATCGGCTCTTCGACGATATGCACCGTGCGTGCACCGGCATTACGCGCCGCATCGCGCACCGCGCGGGATTCGACGTTGGTGATCCCCGACGGCACACCCACGACCACTCGCGGCCCCAAAAGCGCTCGCGTACCGTGTTGCGCTTTATTGAGAAAGTACGTGAGCATTTCTTCGGTCACTTCGAAGTCGGAAATAACACCTTCGACCAAAGGCCGTATCGCGCTGATATGCTGTGGCGTACGGCCCAGCATCTCTTTTGCCTGTTTGCCGACGGCAACCACCTGACCGGTTTTCTTGTTGATCGCCACCACCGACGGCTCGTTGATGACGATGCCTTTGCCGCGCAAATATACGAGGGTGTTTGCCGTCCCCAGGTCAATGCCGATATCGTTTGCGAGCCATGCGTGCAGCTTTTCCATCATACGCGCTCTTGCAAAAACGCTTCGATGAGCCCGACTTTATGCGCATGACTGACGGTGCCGGTTTTTCGTGCGACAAGCTCATACTGACCGGACGCAAGCGTTTTTTCGCTTACAATGACACGATACGGGATGCCGATGAGGTCGCTATCGGCAAATTTTTCTCCCGCACGCAGGTCGCGGTCGTCATAGAGCACTTCAATACCTGCTTCAGTAAGCGCAGTATACAACTCATCCGCATCTTTCTTTACTTGCTCATCGACACCGACCTGCACAAGATGCACCTGAAACGGCGCAACCGACGTCGGCCAAACGATACCTTTGTCATCTGAAAATTTTTCAACCAACACACCGATGAGCCGTGTTATTCCGATACCGTACGAACCCAACCACACGGGAATGTCTTCACCCTTCTCATTTTTATATCGCAATCCAAGTTCAGTTGTTTTTTGTATAGCGAAATTAAAGATGTTACCCACTTCAGCTGTTTTCACTTCTTCAAGATCTGCGCGCACTATACCGAGACTTTTAAGCGTCTCATCGTTGAGTACTTCTTCGTTGATCGCAATACCCTTTTCACGATTGATATAAGTAATGTCTTCCCCGGTCTCAACGATCGTTTGGAATTCATGACTGAATTGCGTAAATGGCCCACCGCCGGCAAACGTCACGAATGTATCATCTCCAACGCCGACGCGTTCAAACACACGTTTATATGCCTCGATCGCTTGGTTATAAAATCGCGTATGCTCCTTTTCATCAATGCAATACGAATACATGTCCTTCATAACAAATTCCCGTCCACGCATAATGCCCGACTTCGCACGTAGCTCATTGCGCAACTTTGTTTGAAATTGATATACAAAGATCGGCAGATCGCGAAAACTTGAAACATACGATTTCATCATTTCGGTAATCGGCTCTTCATGCGACCAGCCAAAACCAATCTCTCCACCAGCTTTCAACTCGGATTTGAACCATACGTCAACTACTTCATCATCCCAGCGTTTTGTTTTCTCCCAAAGTTCCTTACGTTGAAGCGCGGTCATAATAAGCTCTTGCCCGCCGATTGCATTCATCTCTTCCCGCACGATACGCTTGATCTTGTCGAGTACGCGTAACCCCAGCGGCAAATACGAATACACGCCCGCCATTTCTTTATGAATGTATCCCGCACGAATCAAAAGTTGCGCATTCTTTGCAACCTCGTCTTTGGGCGCTTCCTTGCGAGTTTTGGTGAATAGGGCTGATTGACGCATGATAAAAATATGGTTAAGCAAACGCAACAAATACCACCCCTTCCTGTAAAGTAGCTCAATCGTAACACAAAAAATACGCAACTCAAATCGTTTCCCTACCCGATGAGCTTCAACACATCATGAAATGTGACTGCGATCATGAGCAGGATAAGGAGTCCGAAGCCGACACGGTTGAAGTTGGCCGCGACCGAAGGCTTGATCGGCGAGCCTTTGATCGCTTCGATAATGACGAAGAGAAGCCTCCCGCCGTCGAGTGCAGGAAACGGCAATATATTGATGACGGCAAGATTGAGCGAGATCATCGCGGTAAAGGTGATGAGATATGCAAAGCCGAGTGCCGATGCGTCGCCTACGAGACTCACGATGCCGACCGGCCCCGCGACCTGCGAGAAGTCGGCATGGAACGTGAGCGTCTGATAAAAGAATTTCGCCAGACCCGTCGCGATATCTTCGAGCATAAACCACGTCGTCTTGGCGCCCTGCCAGAGTGCAACATGCGGCGGATAACTTACCGTTCCGCCTAAGGTCATACTAAATCCCGCCGCTACGCGTGAAGGGTCCTCGGCAAGCACACCGGTTTTTGGCGCAACGGTTACTTCCTTTGTTTCTCCTTTGCGAACAACTTCAAAGACAACATGTTGATCGGGATGCGTGGCGATGAACGACGAGATGCCGGCAGGTGTAAGTACGCCACCATAGCCAGGAGTCACCGTATCGGTGCCGCTTGCAACCGAGACACCCGTGATCGTGTCGTTGACGGCAAGTCCCGCTTGCGCGGCTGGCGCATCGGGTAACACGCCCGTCACAAATAGACGCACATCGCGCGCATTGCCGAGCGCGCTTTCATCGAGCGCGGTAGGCATGCCGTACATAAACCCAAATGTGAACAGCAGCCAGGCGAACAAGATATTGAAACCGACACCAGCGACAAGCACTGCGGCCTGAATCCATTTCGATTTGCGCACGAAACTGCGAGGGTCGTCCACGACATTGCCGTTTTCATCGGCATAGTCTTCGCCATAGATGCGCACGAAGCCGCCGATCGGCAGTGCGTTTACGGTGTATTCGGTCTCGCCAAATTTCTTGCCAAAGAGTTTCGGAGGAAAACCGATGCCGAACTCATCGACCCGTATGCCGCTTTTTTTCGCAACAATAAAATGCCCGAATTCATGCACCAAAATGAGTAATACTAAAACGATGAGAAAAATGACGATGGCCATATCTGTTATTCGTTAAGTTCTGTTTCTTTTTTCGCCGCGAGCGCTTCGAGCTCGGTGTTGCCTTTATCAATGTATTTCTGCATATCTTCTTTTGCACGGAATTTGTCGTCTTCGCTCATCTCCCCATCTTTTTCTTTCTTTTGAATATCAGTCCAGACATGATCGCGCTCTTTGCGCAATGCGACACGTGCTTCTTCGAGTTTTGCGCGAGTGAGTTTGAGCAATTGCTCACGACGCTCGGAAGTGAGTTGTGGAAAATTGACGCGCACGCCTTTTTCGTCAGTGGCAAGCGAAACGCCCAACGCTGCGGCCTCGATCGCTTTTTCAATAGCACGCACCTGGCTTTGGTCCCACGGCGCGACACGCACCGTCCGCGCATCTTCAACGGCAATAGTCGCCACCTGATTTAAAGGCATCATGCTGCCATACGCCTCGACACGAACGCTGTCGAGAATGGCGGGGGTCGCCCGCCCCGTCCGCACGCCGACATATTCGCGCCTAAGCCACTCTTTCGTCTCGTCTATTTTTTGTGAAAGCGTTGAAAAATCGTACATGACGTTGTAATGGATATCGGTATGATGAACATCATATCATAAGAGCGAGATATTCCAAGAGCATTTTGGGTGATGCGCCCCGGTCACGCATATAGTTTTTTGCACGATACAGCGTTTCGAGGGTTGCCGGCGTTTTTTCATGTGCGACATAATACCGTTCGAGTTCATCGAGAAAGCGGATGGCCTGCAGACGATCGGCGACCATGTCTTTGACGGCGTCAAGGCGTTTTGCTTTTGCCGCTGCAAGAAACCGTTCCACATCGGTTGCCGCAGCGGTATCGGTATGAGATGCATGCATCGATACGATCCGTACGCGCGACAGCACAGTGGGCAAAAATAACGATGCCGTAGGCACGATCAGAAAAAAGTGTGTGTGAAGCGGCGGTTCTTCAAACAGTTTCAGGAGCGCGTTTTGTGCTTCGTGCGTAATAAAACCGAACGCGTGGATAAATATTTTCTTGTCGGTCACCGCCCGCAGTCGCGCGCCGGCAATGAGCGCATGCGCATCGTCGATCAAAAATTGCTCTGCGAGACGGGCATGGTAATCCGGATTGCCGCGTATGGCGATACCCTGTTGTGCAAGAAAACGTTCCAGCTCCGGCAACACCGCATCGGGCATTCCCTCAATGACGTACGCATGATACCAATCCTCAAACGCTTGCATGCAGGCATGATACCACGACGATACGATACTTACATCCCGATGTTATATCGTTTTTTGATTTCTTCCTGTACGGCGAGTTTGGGGCGGCCGTACCGTTTATAGGAAAGCTCCTTGAGGTAGGTGCTACGCGCACGATCGCCTCCAAACGGTTTGACGGTACCGATCGAAAACGGCTTTTGCGGGATGCCGTGCGCCAAAAGGCGCACGTATGCATGACGATTTTCGATGTTCATAAGATCAAGCGCGGTGACGCTCGGCGCGAATTGCTCGGCGAGTTTTTCGGCATCTTCGGCACCGACGCGAAATGCGGCCATAGAACCGACGTTGCCAAAGACCGCATCACGTATCTTTTCGTCGATCTGCGCGAGGAATTGATGCGCGACGGTGAGCGAGAGTTTGTACTTGCGCGCTTCCGAAAGGATCGCCGAAATGGAATCGGTCGTGATGTTTTGGAATTCATCTATATACAGATAAAACGGCGGCAAATCTTGACCCAGACTGTCTACGCGCGAAAGCGCTGCCATGAGTATCTTGCCGACAATGATAAGGCCGATGAGATTTGCATTGATGTCCCCCAAGCGGCCTTTGGAAAGATTGATGAGTAAGATCTTTCGTGAGTCCATCACCTCACGCAGACGAAATGCGGAACGCTCTTGTGCAATGATCGGCCGCATGACGTCGTTTGCGGTAAAGACATCGAATTTGTTGGTGATGTACGGTCCGTAGTTTTGCAAGCCCTGATCGCCCGTGGCTTTGGCAGCGATCTCGCGCCAAAACTGGTTGATGACCGGATTTTGCGACCGCGAGAGCTTGAGCTCGCGGAAGCGCGGATCGGCAAAGATACGCGAAATGTCGAGCATCGTGTTGCCGGTCGCGGGGTCTTCCATCACGAGCGCCGTCGCATTTCTGAAGTATTGTTCAAACGCCGGCCCCATGCTTTCAGGCGAGCCGGAGTAGAGTTTTTTAAAGATAGAAAAAAGCTCGTTAATGACAAATGTTTTTTGCTCAGGATACTGCGGATCGTATTCGAGCATGTTGAGTCCCATGACGTCTTCGGTATGTGCCGGATCGAAATAGATCACGTCCCCGACACGCTCTTGCGGTATCGCGGCGAGCACGTCTTCGATATCGCTGCCGTGCGGGTCGATCATGCACACGCCTGCGCCTGCATGAATGTCCTGCACGATCATATTCTTCAAGAGCGTTGTTTTACCGGTGCCTGTCTGACCGATGACGTACAAGTGCCGGAGACGATCTTCGGGCGTAAGGTACGCCTTCGTCTCGACATCACGATACGTGTTGATACCCAACAAGGTCCCCATCTGCGGCAGACCGAGCGGCGCCGGCATTGGCGCTGCGTGCGTGATTTTAAGATGTGGCGACGAGATAAGCCCTAAAGGAAAATGTACCATCGTCGTCAACTCGCGGACGGACAGCGGCATGAATTCATCATGCGCAAATTCGCGATAGGAGAAACGCTGCGCTTCTTTCACAAGTGCGCGGCCCGACACAGTCGACCATACGACTCTATTGCCGTTGGGATTTTCGAATTGGTTGAAGCATGACTTCAGATCAGCCAAGAGTACGTCGGCACGCAGGGCGGTCTGCGCCGACACCGCGACACGCACGTTGACTGCAGCGATCGGCGTCGCGATCTTTTTGCCGATCATCTCCATGGCGACGTCGTCGACCGACGAGGCCTCGCGTTCTTTTTCTTTTTCCTTGTCTTTATCGGCACTGGACTGAAACGTTTTGGCGAAATCGCGGAATGTATTGAGGATCTCCCCACTGAGCGTGTCGGGCACCTCGCGCAATGCGTCCCGCAAACGCTTGCCTGTTTTGAGCTTTTCAACCACTTTCTTGCCCCGACGATAGTATTTGTCGCCATAGGGACTGATGACGCACTGTACCGCAGCGCCCTCGCCATCCTTGGATAATTTTGAAAATGCATTGATAAGCGCCGTGAGCGGGTCGAAATCGAACTCATCGTACAACTTGAGCGGCAACAAACCGTCATGATCGAAACGTGCATACGCAAGTTTGTGCACGCCGCCATCGACGAAAATATTGTAGTCGTTGCGCTCCTCGCGCACGATCGCCTTGGGGAAATAGGAAAGCACGTGCTTTTCAAAAAGATCTTTGCGGTTGTTGGGTACCGCGACATACATGACAAGCTCCTGCCTATCGTGCGAGACAGCAAATTCTATCGTGAAATGTTGTTGGCTTTCCAGACTTTCATCGGACGCGATCATGCCGGCGTACCATTGCTCCATCGAGGAAACCAATTCCTTAAATGGTCGCTCCGGTTCGTCTTTACCCCGCTCGGGCAATGCCACTTCAAACAACGTCATGTGGAGCAGATTCCACAACGGCCCGCGCTCTTTCAGGTCGGGCATATGTCCCTGCGCGACAAACTGCACCAAGACGCGGTGAAAATCGTCACCGACATGCGCATTGCCGAGCTCCTGTGCGACGGCGATCGCGTTCCGCACGCCTTTTTCCTGTACCACGCCCAAAAGATCGGCGATGGCTTCGTCGTGTTCGTCAGGCGCGATGTCGAGCACGATCTCGCCCACTTCCTGTTGTGTCAGCGCATGCGTATCGGCGAGCACTTCCTGTCGTGGCAGCGAAGCGTATGAGCGGATCGCCTCGCTTGCGACCTGCGCCCGTTCGGGCGTGTATCCCTGCTCTTCAAGCAACCGTTCTTTTTCAGCGATCTGGCGGCGCAAATACTCCAACTCCTCCTGCGGATTTGCAAATTTTTGCTCCCCATGCACGCCGATGTGTTCCATGAAGAAAAGTATACCGCAAGTTCATGGTGCAAGCATCTGCTTTGCGCACGGTCAATTTCGTTTCGCGATCATGGTGCGCTTATAGGTCTCGAGATGCTGGAGCGCGATGCCGGTGCCGAGTGCCACGCAAAACTGCGCCTCATGCGCAAGGGCCGCCTTGACGCCGGTGCGACGCAAAACCAACTCGGGAAAATTGCGCAATTTTGAAGAACCGCCGGTCATGATGATACCGTGATCGATGATGTCGGCCGCGAGTTCGGGCGGCGTCTCCTGCAAGACCGATTCAAGCGCCTGTATCATTTCGCGCAACTCTTGCGCGATCGCCCGAACGATCTCGTTGGTTTTGACGGTGATGGTCTTTGGCAAGCCGGAAATGAGATCGCGCCCTTTGACCGCAGTCTCAAGCTCATCGTCTACATTGACCGCGGAGCCGACGGCGATCTTGATATCTTCGGCAGTCTTTTCCCCGATTGCGAGATTGTATGATTTTTTTACGTAATCCATGATAGCCCGGTCGAGACGGTTGCCAGCGCATTTGACCGAGGTCGACGCGACGATGCCACCGAGCGATATCACCGCGACATCGATCGTACCGCCGCCGATATCCGCAATGATGTGCCCACGCGGTTCATGAATCGGTATCCCCGCGCCGATCGCCGCGAGGATCGGTTCTTTGACGACATACGCACTCTTGGCACCCGCCTTGATCGCAGCTTCGATGACCGCACGCCGCTCGGTCGAGGTCACACCCGCCGGCACCGACACCATGACGTCGGGCTTGATACGCGCCCGCCATCCCAGGGCTTTCTTTATATAGTACGACAACATCACTTCCGTTACGTGATAATCGGCGATCACGCCGTCTTTCATCGGACGGTACGCAATGATGGAATCCGGCGTACGGCCGACCATCTCCTTTGCCTCGAGACCGACCGCCAGTATCTTGCGATCGTGCTGGGACACCGCGACGACCGATGGCTCGTTGAGCACGATGCCCTGTCCGGGCACATACACGAGCGTCGTCGTCGTACCAAGGTCGATTCCCAATTTCTGTCCCCACAGCGTCATAGTGTCACTATTTTAGCAGGATTTCGGGCTTTCGCTACTTGCCAAGACGCGCTATACTCCTCATCATGACGGACAATAAAAACGCACTCAGTTTTGCGATCGAAGGCGGACGAAAACTCAAAGGTGAGATCACGGTCAATACGTCGAAAAATGGCGCGATGGCGGTCTTGTGCGCTTCCCTCCTCAATAAAGGCACGACGACCGTGCATCATGTGCCCAAGATCGAAGAAGTACATCGCCTCGTCGAAGTATTTGCAAGCATCGGTGTCAAAACCGTTTGGAACGGCAACACCCTCACGGTTACACCTCCCAAAGAATTCAAACTCGAGGCGCTCGATGCCGACGCGGCACGCAAGACGCGCAGCATCATCATGTTTATCGGGCCTCTGTTGCACCGGTACGCGTCGTTTACCATCCCGCAGTCGGGCGGCTGCAAGCTCGGCAGCCGCACCGTGCGTCCGCATTTCTTCGCGCTCGAAAAATACGGCGTACGCATCGATACCAAAAAAAACTCGTGGCACGTTTCCCGTAACGGCCTCAAAGCAGCAGAGGTCATCATGTACGAGTCCGGCGACACCGCGACGCAAAATGCGATCACCGCCGCAGCGGGCATCGCGGGCACCTCGGTCATCAAATACGCATCAGCCAACTACATGGTGCAGGAACTTTGTTTTTTCCTTGAAAAACTTGGCATCAAGATAGCGGGCATCGGTACGACCACACTTACCATCACCGGCAAAAAAGATATCAATACAAATATAGAATATTCCCTTTCCGAAGATCCGACCGATGCGATGTTCTTTCTCTCCGCGGCGATCGTCACCAATTCATCCGTCGAGATCCGGCGCGTGCCGATCGAATTTCTCGAGCTTGAATTGTTAGTCCTTGAAAAAATGGGTTTCAAATACGACGTGCTCAAAACATATACATCATGGAATGCAAAGACAAAGCTGGTCGACATCAAAACGCATCCATCGAAACTTGTCGCTCCTCCCGAAAAAGTACACGCTCGTCCGTATCCCGGTATCAATATGGACAATCTACCTTTTTTCGCCGCGATCGCGACACAGGCGAAAGGCACGACCCTGATCCACGATTGGGTGTATGAAAAGCGCGCACTCTACTTTACCGAACTCGACAAGCTTGGTGCAACCACACTACTTGCTGATCCGCATCGTATATTTATAGAAGGGCCGTCAAAATTAAAACCGGCGGAGCTGATGTGTCCGCCGGCTTTGAGACCCGCAACGATCCTCTTGGTCGCGATGCTTGGAGCAAAAGGTCGGTCGGTACTACGCAATGTGTACTCGATCAACCGCGGCTACGAAGACATCGTGACCAAGCTCAACTCGCTCGGAGCGAAGATTAGTATCTTAGAGTAACCGATAGAATAGCGAGTACGCTCCTGCACCAAGAGCAAGGCAACCCAAAGAAAAATATAACTTTCCTCCCTCGACAAACGACACGTAGAACGAATATGCCGCGAGTGCCGCCAACGCGATGACTGCACCATAGAGACGGTATAGTGAGGGTAGCGTGAGTGAGAAGAAGAAGACGAAGAGTATTACCCACAGAAGGGCGTTTTGATTTTTAGGGTTGTGGTTGTCCATTGTAAAGTACTCCAAAAGTTCAGTTGAAAATGTAGCATATAATTATGGCTAAGTC
>CAZWIY010000005.1:0-19956 GCA_964634575.1 uncultured Candidatus Saccharibacteria bacterium
CAGGCCGCATCACGGTGCGTAAAAATGACACTGAAGAAGTATTTGAAGTCGAAAAGGGGATTTTGGAAGTAACCAAAGACACCGCGACGGTGTTGCTATAAGTGATAAAAATGCAAAGGCCTTCTCGCGAGAAGGCCTTTGAGTGTAGTGTGGATATCGGTGTTACCAGCGTGCCATCACTTTCCCGACGTTCTCTCCCGCTCGACGGAAACGATCAGCAAGCTCACCAAGCAACCAATACCCTAAGAGCGCCATGACCACGCCCAAGAAGATTAGCTTGAGGGAAAGTGTCCACATTCCCCACATCAACAGCACTATGCTAAATAAGATGGTGATGACGAGCGTCCATGGAATGATCACCCACAAAATTACCCACACAAAGCTTAGTAACATAGTTACCCTCAACATAGTTACCCTCCCGACTCTCTCTTACTTAAGAGATTCTATCATATGATAGACGTTTTGTCAAAAACAAAATTGTCTGCCACACTCTTACGAAAAACGGCCAGCACTTGTATACGAAGCATATTTTTGTCTGTATACTACGGTGCAGACTACATAGTTGGAGGTAAACATGTATCGGTGTGATTTCTCCCCAAGGACGATCAGTATTGCTTTTGCCGGTCATGGACTTGATTTGTCCGCATGTCCTGTAGATGACATACGTGCACGCTATACGAGTGCGCATAACGTTTTTTGTGGATTCGAAACATGGTTTGAAAGAGGTCATACAGGACGCCAATCTATCGCAATCCTCTTGAAAGATGGAGGCTGGAGACATTCATCCCCACTGTACCAAACGCTTAAGCTTGCGATAGACATGGCATGGCTTGCAGCACTGCAAGATGAGCTTGGTTGCAGTCATGATCTTGCACGAATCGCAGGACTCGCGTGGGGCTTGTCCTTAGGCGAGCTTGAAGCGTTGGCTGCGACTGGTGTCTGGAATTTTGAACATGCACTCTACATCCTCAAAAGGCGTGGTGAATGTATCGAGGCACATCAGCCAGCAGGTTGGGATACGCATGCCTTCGTTGGTATTGCGAGGGAAGCTCTTGACCGACTGATTCATCGTTCAAGTACCCTATCGATCACGAACCACAATGGCGAGGAGGTCGTGCTTGTAGCGGGTGAAAAAGGGGCGCTTGCCGAACTTGCATCCCAGATTCAAAACAACCATGGCGGTGTGAAAATCCGTGGAAGGTTGAGTCTCGGGAATATCTTTCATCACCCTGTACTTGTAGATGCTGCAGATGCATTTGAGGGAGCCATACGTAACTCAAATCCGCATCCGCCGCGCATACCGGTGCTTTCCAATGTGACAGGTGCATGCCACACGACCGCTACGATGCCTGAGATACTGGGCAGGCATCTGATACATCCTGTCGAATTGGTAAAAATGCTTGATTGCATGGTCTCGAAAGGAATCAAACGTGTCATCATTATAGGCAATCCAGGGCCGCTCGAAACACTCATACGAAAAAGATTCATGCGCGTATGGGTGATCAACTCGCTTGCCGCTCTTCTACAAATTAAATCCGACATGCTCGCCTCAGTCTCCTCATAAAGAGACTCAGGAATGCTATGCATCACACCGCTTGGCTTTGGGTCAAGCGGTTTCTTTTTTTGCAGGCAGGGGATCGTGCGCATGCCGCACGGGCACGCCGGGCCACTTGAGGTAAAGAGCGGGCAGAAGAATGAGCGTCAACACGCCGGTAAACGAAAGGCCAAAGATCATGGCGACACCGATCGGCTTCCAGAGATCGTCCGCAAAAAGAAGCGGTATGAGGCCGATCACCGATGCGATCTTGGTCAGAAGGATCGGCCGTAAGCGGACTGCGCCGCCTTCGATCACCACTTGACGTATCGGCATGTCAGGGTGCTCAACACGCAAACGATTGAAGACGTCCATAAGAATGATCGCGTGATTGACCACAACACCCGACAAAGCGATGAAGCCGAGCATCGTGGGAAAGGATACGGCCTGCCGCGTGATGAAAATGCCCAATAGCACGCCGATGAGCGACAATGGTACGACCGCAAGGACAAAGAGTGCCTGACGATACTGGTTGAATTCGACGATCAGAACTACGAGGATCAATATGATACCCAAAATGAGCGCGCGGAACATATCTTTGAATGATTGATCGACATCCTCGTTTTCACCGCCGACTTTCATGGTGACGCCATCGGGAATATGCAGTTCGGTTTTCGCTTTTGTATTGAACGCGTTTGAGACATCGGCAGCATACGCACCCGGAGCAAGCTGGCTGGTTACGGTAACGATACGTTTTTGATCTTCATGGCTGATGACATCGCTTGCAACATCGAGATGAATGGTGACCAAAGAGCCAAGTAGCACCGTGCCATTTTGAGTCTGGATCGGCAGATTCATAATGGCATCGGTATTGGTCTTGATCGTATCGTGCGGGGTTTGGAAATTGCTGTTGAGATCGACCTTGACCATAACGCTGATCTCTTCATTGCCTTTCTTTATCTTGGTCGCTTCAATACCATATACCGCGGTGCGCACGGTTTGCGCGATCTGTGTCGGCGTGATCCCCAGCGATGCAGCTTGGGCACGGTTGATCGTCAGAGCGTATTCCGCCGTATCCGTCTGCGCACTGGAAATGACTTCACGCGCACCAGGCGTGTCGGAGAGCGTGCGCTCGACCGCGAGCGCCGTGCTTTTGAGAGCGGTCAGATCGTCTCCCGAGAGCGTGATCTTGATCGGCGCGCCGGTCGGAGGGCCGTTGCTCGGTTCAAATACCCGCACGGTTACATCTTTGTATACATTTGTCTTTTCCTTGAGTTCTTCAAGTACTTCGGCACTCGTGCGCGTGCGATTTTTTGAAAGATTTATATTGATCGAAGCGAAACGGGAACCGTACGACGCATTTTGGTTGAAGCTTGAACCTGCCCCGACGGTGGTCGTAAATGATTCGATCTCCGGAATGTCGTACAGCGATTCTTCGACTGCGCGGGTTGCCAAGTCGGTGCGCGTCAGCGGCGTACCTGGTGGCGCCTCAAGTTCTATATACAGATAATCGACATTGCTTTGCGGAAAGAATGCGACCTTGGTAAGCCCCACGATCGGCAGCGCGATCGAGATCAGTAACAGTCCGATGAGTGCGAAGACAAACTGGTATTTTCGCTTGCGATAATCGAGTAATTTGACGATGTTGCGCTTATACCAGACACGAAGACGTTCCGCATAGATTTCCTGGCGTTTTTCAAATTCGCTTTGTGATGCATGCAAGGTGAGCGTGGCGATGATAGGCGTAAGACCAAGCGCGACAAAGATAGAAGCGATCAATACGAAAATGATGGTGAAGGGGATACTCTTGATGAACTGCCCGGTAATGCCGGAGATGGTAAAAAGCGGAACGAACACCGCCACCATAGTAAGGGTGCCAGCAATAAGCGGATAGCTGTATTCGGCAAGGGCACGTTTTGCCGCAGCGATCTTGTCCATACCATGCACCAAGTTGACGTGTATCGCTTCGGTGATGACGATAGCCGAGTCTACCAAAATACCGATCGACAATATGAGCGAGAAAAGGGAAATAAAGTTGATGGTATTGCCGGTTTCTTTGAGCGCAATGAATGAAATGAGCAGCGTCAGCGGTATGGAAAGTCCGGCGATCAAGGCTTCGCGCCAGCCGAGTGTCGCAAACAAGACCAGCATGACCAGGATGACCGCTTCGAGGCCGGTGCGGGTCAGGTCGGAAAGGTCGTTGCGGATCTCGTCACCCGCATCGTACGAAACAAACGTTTGTACGCTTCCGTCATTTTCTTTTTGTATGTCATCGAGCGCCGCGTGAACGGTTTTCGTAATAGTCGTAATGTCCGCTCCACGTTGTTTGTAGACCGTGATGGTCGCCGCTTGGGCCGCCGGTTTTCCGCCGACGGATACTCGCGAGATGGTTGCGGAATCTTCGACGCCATCCGAGACAAATGCGATGTCCTGCAAATAGAGCATCGTACCGTCTCGCGTGACGATAGGTAACGTGGCGACTTCGCTCGGGTCTTTGATGTCGCCTTTGAGCGCAATGGTGTATTCGATGCCGTTTTGTTCGATTGTACCAGCCGGCAATGCGGTATTGTTTGCAGCGATACCTGCGATAACATCGCTCAGCGAGAGGTTGTAGAGCGCAAGTGCCTGTTTGCGGACGATCACATTGACTTCGCGGCCGCGCACACCGCTTATGTCGGCACGCGAAACGCCCGGCACCGCCTCGGCCGTATCTTTCACCGTATCGGTAAAATCTTTGAATGCCGTGACGGGAAGATCGCTCGAGATAGCTGCGATGATCACCGGTTGATCGGCGAAGTTGACATCGGTCACGACCGGCGCTTGCGCATCGGTCGGGAGCTTGCCGCGTATCTTGTCCACCTCGTCTTTCGCCTTTTGAATGGACGTCGTCAGGTCTGCCTGCGCCTGGAATTCGACCGTTACGACCGAGACGCCTTCGCGGGATGCGGAAGAAAGCGTCTTGATATTGGGAACATTGCCGACCGCATTTTCAACTTCATTGGTAATGAGTTCCTCGACATCCTGAGGCGCCGCACCAGGAAGCACGGTCGAGATGACCGCAACGGGAATCTGAATCTCAGGCGACGATTCGCGTTGCATCGTAAAGACCGTATATACGCCATACAACACCAGGCTCGTCATGAGCAGGTAGGTGAGTGCCCGTTTTTCAAGCAAAAAATTCCAGATTCGCAACATACTTATTCTTCGGTTACGTGTACGGCATCTCCTTCATTGCGTCCACGCGCATCGGTAATGATTTTCATATCAGGCGTCAGACCTTGTTTGATGAGCATCGTATCGCCGACGATCGAGCCTTCTTCAATGGAGTGAGCGATCAGGGTGCTGGAAGCGCTCACGGTAAATTCGACCAGTGAATCGGGGAGTCCTTTGATCGCCGCAATAGGGATGTACCATCCGTCTTTTGCGTTGGTCTCTTGAACTTTACCGGCAAGAAATGCGACTTCGACAAATTGCCCATGCGCCAAATCGGTCGTGCCGGAAAAACCGACATGCACCCGGGATTTTTTGGTCACCGGATCGAGACCTGGCTCGACCGAAGTAACAACCCCCTTATACGTGCCGTCTATCAGTACTTCGCCACCAACCGTGACACGATCTTTCTGTTCTTGCGAGACGAACGTCTCGATCTCAAGACCGCCTTTGTTGGAAACCACCGCGACTGTTTGTGAAGGTGAGACGAAATCGCCGCGCTTGATGCCAAGATTGCTCACCGTGCCCGAGATGGGAGTGCGTACTCGAGTGTGTTCAAGCTGTGCCACCGCGCCGGCAAGTCCACCCTGGGCAGAAAGAAGCGCTGCCTGGGCTGCCTGAATGTCTTCCGTCTGCGCACCATTCTTGATCTTGTCGACATTGGTCGATGCAGCCACCGCCCCACTTTGAGCCTGAGCAAGGCCATTGCGTGCCGCAGTGACCGCTGCAAGAGCGCCATCCGCCTGCGTACGCGCCGAACCGATGAGCGCCTGGTCGCTCGCAATGTCCGCCCGCGCCTTGTTTGGATCGACCGTCTGCTCATTGACGTATCCTGCTACCGTATCGAGAAATTGTTTGATGCGCCGGGTACGCTCTTGCGCATCGGAAAGTGCGGCATCGGGGTCGTTGCGTGCCACACCGTCTCGCACTCGTTTTTCCCATTCTTGAAGCACCGCACCGATTGCGACACGTTCCTGACCCACGGCATCTGACTCATCAAAGTCCGCAGTGTTTACGCGAAAATTAGGCCGTACGGTAAGCGGACGGTCGAAAAAAATATCCGCCTTTGCCATGACCGCATCTTGTGCCAGAGAAAAGGCTTGGCTATACGCCGAAGCGGCGCTGACGCGCGCCTGCTGTAGTGAAGTTTCCGAACTTTCTTGTTGGGCAGAAGCCGCCTCACGATCTTCGGGACGCGCTCCGCTTTGCACTTTTGCAAACGCCGCTTGCGCAGCAGCTACCGCACCCTGAGCAGAAAGTACCGCGGCACGCTGCGAAGCATTTTCCGTTTCGGCGAGGATAGTTCCTGCACCGACATATTGACCGGCTTTGACATATACACCGGTTACTTGTCCTCCGGTTTCAGCACGAAGTTCCGCTTCGGACTGCGAGCGTACTTCACCGGTCAGCGTCAGCGTGCCTTCCTGCGAAAGCGAGGCAACCGATGCAACCTTGACTGCCTTTGTCTCAACTGCCACTGCCGCATCGTTTGGGGTAGGTCGAGACAACATATACGCGAGTACACCGATGCCTATGACAGCAACCACAACAACGGGCACAACAAAGCGCACATGGCGCTTGATAAACGTCCAAATACGTATCATATAAATAGGAAAAGAATTGAATACTTGTATATTTTGCACGTTTTTAAGTATTTGTCAAACCACAGATGATGCAAAATGTGGTATAAATCTTGCATGCAATCATATCGCCATTTATTTTTCGATCTCGACAATACGCTTACCCGCAGCAGGACCAAGATCTCTCCCGAAATGAAAGACGTTCTGACTGCTCTTAGGCGTGATATCATTGTCGTATCTGGAGCGGCATGTTCACAGATACAGTATCAAGTCGACGGGCTCTCCTGTTTCTGTTTGGGGCAAAACGGCAACCACGCAGTAGCGCATAGTCTCGATGTGTTGTGGGAAGAAAAACTTACGGATGAAGAAAGGGAAGAAATCTTTGCACACATCAAAACAATACCTCGCACGTGGGACGTACCCGATGAAAACGATTTGATCGAAGATCGAGGTGGTCAGATATGTTATTCGCTATATGGACATCACGCGCCGGTGGCGATCAAAGAAAAGTTCGATCCTGATCTTGCCGTGCGTAAAAAACTTCTTGAAGCGTATCCGTTTGTATCTGACGCTATTGAAGTAAAAATGGGCGGTACTACAGGCCTTGATTATTTTCGCAAAGGAAGAAATAAAGGGTATAATATTGCACGTCTGATCAGTGAGAAAGGCTGGGACAAAAACGAGGCGGTGTATTTCGGTGACATGCTTTTTCCCGGCGGCAATGACGAATCGGTCATTGGCGTCATCGATACGATCGCCGTTACAGACCCTGCCGACACGCTGCAAAAACTGAAGTCTATGCTATAATACCCGCATATGATGAAAGAATTTTTTCTTAAAAAAATGGTGCAATCGCAGCTCAAGAACATGCCGAAGGAGCAGCAAGAGCAGGTGATGACCCTTATTGAAAAAAACCCCGATCTCTTTATGAAGATCGCGAAAGAAACGCAGGAAAAGATCAAGGGAGGCAAGGATCAGATGCTTGCAATGATGGAAGTCTCGAAAAAATACCAGTCGGAACTCAAAAAAGCGCTCGAAAGATAACGAGCGCTTTTTTTGTTTTTGTTACGGTATTTTCTCGCTTATCCGTTTAGGAAAGCGTGTTCTTTTTCTTCCTGCCAAAGATAAACCAGCTGGCAAGCGCCACGATGATGACAGCGATGATACCCCACTGCCATGATTTGATACCACTGAGTGCGAGTGCTGCAGCTGCATTTTGTTTTTCTTCTTGTGCGGCAGAACCGGAAGCGGTTACGTCAGTCGACGTCGCATCTTGGTCTGTAGTTGCTTCGGACGTTGAAGACGTGATCGCGCTTTCGCTTGCCTGAGCAGTATCCGTAGCAATCTCCCCCGCATTCTGCTGCGCCACGGCATTGTTGTCGACTTCGTCAGAAATGGCAAGTGTGCCGGACTGACCAGATTCATTGGCAGTTGCTCCATTTGCCGGTACCGTGAAATATCCTTCCTCAGTGGTCACTGCGGGAGAAGCGTGAGAGACAATCCGGTAACGGTATTTCTTTCCGGGAGTAAGGCCCGACAATGTGATCGCATGGAATGACACCTTGCCATCGGGATCCGCATGGCCAGCAAGAGCAGGGTCGGTCGGCGCGCTGCCTGGATAACCGAAGTTAGGTTTTGCAAGGTCGAGGGTGTATGGGGTGCCCGTATCTACGCCGTAGATGACATGGCCATAAGCGGGACGACTGGTCATCCACGTGATGAGTACCTGACCTGAAGATGGCACGACAGTCACCAGCGGGTTGCTGATTCTGAGTTTTGGCAGGCTGCTACCGCTACCACCGCCGGACGATGAACTGCCACCGCTATTGGTATTGGTATCTGTAGACGGTGTGGTAGGTGCCGATGTGCTACTGTCGCACGTATTGTTATGCAGATCAAGCCGATACAAAAGGCCCGCCGGATTGTTTTCAGGATCGGTATCGCCGGTTGCGATATTGTGTACCGTAATGCTGAGCGTATTGTCACCCTGATGAATGAGCGACGTCACATCGTAGGTATCTTCTTTTCCTGCGGTGTAGTTGTTGAAGTCCGCACTGGAACCGAATGGAGTACCGTTGAGCGATGCTTCATAGTTGTCGTCTGACGCAATGACGATAGACGCTGCGGCGGGAGTCGTGGAGGCGTTGATAGTTTTGGTAAAAGTGACCGTCTCGCCTTCTGCCGGATCAGCAACATGGAATGCATTCCATATCCATGTCGCACCCGGAATGTTGGCTCCTGCCGTCCACGTGTCGGGGACATACGTCGCGACTGCATTGCCGCCAGTGTTTACTGCGTCATTGGTATCGCTGACAAATGACTGACAAACGGGAGCGGTGGTATTGGGAACACATGATCCATCGGTAGCTTTATGGTAACCGCCCGGAACCGAGGCTTGCGTGCCGTCAAGGTTGGGACATACGTCTGTCGGTGCAACACCTCCGGTTTCCGAACCCGCAATATACTGACGGTTGAGCCATTCATCGTATGCACCGGCACATGCTTCGAATGATTGGCATGCATGGGAATCAAACGGCGTATACGTAAAGAACGAACTTATTTTTGCATCCAGATCAGTGCCAAAAACATTGGCCGTACTCAAGAGAGAATCGTATCCTTCATACGCGTATATGGTGTGAGGAGTAGTATAGAGCGTATGGGCACTTCTCGAGAAATAGCCGGTAGCAACATGGTCGCTATGATCCACGCCGCTAAATGAGCCGAGGTAATTTTGCGTGTTAATGCGCGACGGCTGATATTTCGTATAGAGCGCCGCAAAGGTATCGATGAGGTCTTGCTTTGAGTAGCTCGATGAGCTGTCTATCGCCGTCAAGGAAGTGATCGAGCCTTCCCACAATTTTTTCAAACTGACGGGATTGCTCAGGCCACCGCCATCGACGCCGCCATCCGGCAAGCGCAAAAATATCATGGAGACATTGGGGTCTGCCGCAAGAGTGAAAACAGGGATGGGGTGTCCCGCGATGCCCGCATCGGCTTGCGTCCACGTATTTGCGACGCCTGCCATTTGAGCGTAGGCGGCTTTTGCGCCGTCTTCACGCGAAAGCCAATATGCCTCTCCCGAACCCGCATCGCCCGCCGTGGTGAAAACCGTTATGGTGCAGTGCCCGCTTTGAATGTCGTGAAAAAGGTCGGGGCTTTGGAATAAGAGCGAGTCATCCTGATGCGCAACGATGTTCATGGTCGTATTTTCCGACGTGCAGGAACCCGCAGCAAACGCTTGGCGCGCAGTGAAGGGAAACGCGGCAAACGACATGAATACCGCAGTGATAATGAGTACTGGCGAAAGGAACGTACGAATTTTTCTGATTTCCATACCTGTTTGATTAATGGTTAACACAAAGCCACCGCAAGCAATGCAAGCATCGCTTTCTGATAAATACACCAAAGTAATTTGGCAGAGAAAAGAGCGAATTGATTACTCTCTTGTAACGGACACAGGCATAGAGCCTGCCGCACACACACCAATACCGAAATGCTCAGTATTGGAAAGATAGTAACATTTTGCCTTGTGTTGAGTCAACAAACAGATTTGCTTCATTTATGGGCGTTTGAGCGCCCCGCCCAGGACACCGTACGCCGGTTTTGCCGAACCGTCAAAACGGCGCAAACCAAAGAAATTTTCATTGGTGGTCCGCGATGTTCCCAGGTCGATATACGAATACCAGAACAAAGGTCCTGCCCACGATTGTCCTGCATGCGCTTTGATGGCTTCGGTGAGAATGTAGGATTGCAAATCTTCCGAGACGTGATCCGTGCTTTGCACGGTACCGTAATTGCTGACCGTCGCTCCGCTCTTTGGACCATCGGTAGGCGCGCCGTATTCCGTAAGCCACACCTGTTTACCGCTATCGCCGTTGGCGATCATGATGCTGCGAATGCTTTGGCTGGTGAGTGCCATTTGCATCCACGCGTTCCAATCTTCTTTGAATGTCGCGGTGACCGGATACGTATAAGGATGATGTCCTACCGCATCAAACGACGATCGTGCGCCATTTTGGTACAACCCGATCAGAAAGTCGAGCGGAGCAATGTCGGTACCATCGGTAGCCGCAGGACCGGTGCCGCCGGTTATGATGAAGGCCTGAGGATCTTGACCGCGCAAGGCAACTGCCGTTGCCTTGAGTAAGGCGGCGTATCCTTTGACGTTACCTGCGCTTCCCCACCATGCGCCCATATTCGGCTCGTTCCAGATTTCCCATTGATGCACTCCTTGCGGCGCGTAACGTTTTGCGGCTTCTCCCGCAAACTTTGCAAACTGCCCGGGATCTGCCGGCGCGCAGTATTCGTCATACGAACAAGAGGACAGGCGGGCCCACTGCGGCGTGTAGAGAAGTATCGGTAATAATTTGATATGGCGTGCATTTGCTTGCGTAACGATGCGGTCGATAGGCGACCAATCGTACGTCGTACCGTTGTTGTGCTGCACATCATTCCATGAAAGATCGAAGCGCAACCAACCGACCCCCAGTGACGCGAGGTCGTCGAGGTACGCCTTCAGTTTTGCATCACTAAGGTAGGCGAAATTGTTTCCAACCGAGACACCGAAGGTGTAATTGAGTGTTGTGGCCGCAGGTGTTGTGGATGTCGGCACGATGACGGGCGTTGGCTTTTGCGAAGCGGGAGAAGAAGCGGTAGATGTCGGAGAAGTATTTGAAGAAGGAGAAGTAGACGATGATGAAGGGGAAGGGGAGACAGGTGTGGCAACAGGCCTCGTCGTGGTCGCTTTTTGCTGAGGCCGATATGACCAAATCGAGAATCGTTTTTTTCCGATACCTGCCGTCATATCAGTCCCTGCAGGGTTGCTTGTCATATCATAATAGCTCAGGAGTACATACGCAGACACGCACAAGAGCGCCGCAGCGAAACAGATCGCAAGTATACGTCGCGTTTTTCTTTTGCCAGTTTGTTTTTGTTGATATTGTTTTGACATATATCAATACGAGACGAGTAATAATTATTAGTTGACAAGAATGCTCACCATGTAATCATGGTATACCATGATAGCGAGATTGAAAATACTTGCGGGCGATAGCTTGCTCTATAATTCGTTTTTTCTCATTATGGCGACTGGCGTCGTCGCGGGGCTCGGTTTTATTTTTTGGCTCATTGCGGCACGCATTTTCTCTCCGGCCGACATCGGCCTTGCGACCACGCTCATTTCCGTCATGAATATGATCGGTCTGCTGAGTTTGTTTGGATTCGACGTTGCGTTCATCCGTTTTCTGCCGACATCGAAACAACGTGATAAAAAAATCAATACGGGGCTCGTAGTCGCCAGCGCCGCCGCTTTTGTGTTTTCAGTGCTTTTCTTATTGTTCATTCCATCGTTTGCGCCTTCGCTCTCCTTTATACGCGAACACACCTTAAACGAAACGCTCTTCGTAGTGTTTTGTATGGCCACAGCGCTTGGACTTTTGGTCGATTCGATTTTCGTGGCGATGCGGCAAGCCCATTATTCACTGTTAGTCGGTATCATCAACTGGTGTGCGCGTCTTGTATTGCCGTTTGTACTTGCGCACCGCGGAGCTGCCGGCCTGTTCATCGCATTTGGTTGCTCGCAGATCATCGCCTTGGGGGTGAGTATCGCCATATTGGTTGTGCGTTTTTCATACCGACCACGTTGTATCGTGCACATCGACGTGCTTAAGATTATGGGTGGATACTCACTTATTAACTATGTGGGTGGTATTTTCAACCTGTTGCCGGTTACCCTCTTGCCGATCATCATCGTCAACCAGCTCGGTGCGGCACAGGCGGCGTTCTTTTACATCGCGATGTTATTTGCCAATTTATTGTACGCCATCCCATGGTCAATCACGCGCGCCCTTTTCGCCGAAGGCGCACATGATACCGAAACACTCGTCGCAAACTCTATCCGTTCGGCACGACTTATCGCTCTGATCATGATACCTGCAATGGTGGTGTACCTATGCGGAGGCGGATATCTGCTGCATCTGTTTGGCAAAGCGTATTCCGCCGAAGGTTTTGCATTCCTGCGAATACTTGCGATTTCAGGTGTCGCGGTAGGCGCATATGCGGTACTTGGCTCATTTTTTCGCATTACAAAAGATTCGCGATGGCTCATGGTCATCAACGGCATGTATGCAGCCACCATCATCGGATGCAGTTACCTTTTGTTGTCATGGGGCCTGGTCGGCATCGGCGTCGCATGGCTTTTGGGCAATGGCGTCGCGTGCGCGATGAGTTACGCGGTATTGAGACGCGCGCCCGACATCCGCATAAAGGATCAGTTGCCGCGGGAAGAAGCGTTCCTGCACGTCTCATAAATCGCAAGGAGGCCCTCGACGTGCCGCTCTACGTCAAACATTTCGGCGCGTAGACGCGCCTGTCGCCCCATCTCAAGAAGCATTGATGCATCTGAAAACAATCGTATGATTGCATGGCTGAGTGCGGCCGAGTCTTTCGGCGGCACCAGGAAACCGGTGACGTTGTCCACAAGCCAGTCGGGGATACCGCCCACATCGGTGGCGATGACGGGCCGCCCCACGCTCATCGCTTCGATACCAATGAGGCCGAACGCTTCCACACCTGTCGATGGCATGACCACGACATTGGCTTTTTCATATAGTTTTACCAACGCTTGACGGTCAATATACCCGCACCATGTCACGGCGCGCTCGATACCAAGCGTTCGGGCAAGCTCCTGCAGCGACGTCGTATCTTTTCCTTGTCCTGCAACAAGCAATGTTGTATGGGGAAATCGCTCCAAGACGTTTGGCAATGCGCGCAACAGGTATTCGACGCCTTTGTATTTTTCAAGCCTACCCGCATACACGATCGTCTGTGTCAGTTTGTCTTGTTGCAGCGGACCGTACGGGAAAAGCTCGACCCCATTGGGCAGCAACACGCTTTCGCGTCCTTCATTTTTCAAGAGACGCTGAATATAGGTACTCGGAGCGATGATCGTGTCGATGTTTCGAAATCCAAAAGCATAGAGCGGATCCATGATGATATGGTGATACATGCGGCGGAGCTTTCCTGCAAAACGCAGATCGTTCATATCGTGCTCGCCATGGCGAAAATACGAATCGGGAAAGCACCAGGCCAACAGACTTTTTATGAATCCTTCAGGCCCGTGAACGGTCAACAATGTCGGATACTTTTTGAGAGGAAACAAAATAGCGGGCGAAGCATGACCGATCGTGTGCACATGCACCACGTCCGGCTGAAATGTTTTCAAGACGTTTTTCATTTTCCAATATGCCTGCGGATTGAACGCATGAAAAATCGGGCGCAGCAAGCCATGGTGCGCGGGGAATTCATCGTCGCTAAAGTGCGGCATGTCGGGACGATCATCGCTTGAGAGCACCCGCACGACGTGGCCCCGCTTTTCAAGGATCGGACGGATCATCACGAGCAGGTTTTCCGCTCCTCCTTCTTTCCACCCCGAAGATGTCACCCACAAAATTTTCATCGATATATTTTTACGTCGCCATTGTTGTAGAGAAGATCTTTTTGCGTATCGAGAAAGGCCGTAGGGTATCGATAGCGTACGACATTGCTGTTCCAGAGTATCATCGATTGCGACTTATGCACATTGGCATAGTTCAACAGGACATAACTGTCGCGATGCACCAGCGCCGGATAGATGCCCTGAATGACCTGTGCGTTTTCGACCGAGCGCAACGCATCGGTCGCCGTGAGATCGGTCTGGATGATTATATCGGGATTCTTAGGAATAATGTCATGAAGCCATCCGACCGCCTGCAGCTCGCTATCGTGCGTATAGTATGCATCGTAATACATGCCGGCATTGCTCAGATGCAGTTGTGTCGGTTCGCGTACGAACCATTGCGCAAAAACGCCGCTCATCGAATAGAAAAAGACGATGGCAAATGTCGTCGCGATGATAAAACGCGTACGATCCGAAAGTCCGATGCTCAGCGACATCCCGCCGATGACGACAAGGATACCCAAAAACATAAGCGACTGCTCGAACGCCCGCAGCACCCCGTACTCCGCGGAAAGGACAGGCAATATGACCTGACTTGCGACCATGAGCACGTTACCCACGGCAAAAAGGAAAAATTCGGCATTGAGCGGCACAGCGAGGAAACGCCGACGCAGCAGCACCGACAAAAATCCGACCATCATGAGCACTTGCAGCACTTTGGCGAGGATCTGCCGGATCGAGTCGTTCGTCTTTGAAACATCGATACCCCATGAGGCCATTGCATGACCAAGTCCTGTCAGCGGAATATCTTTGTCATTCACTGCCAAAAGGTCGTAGTCATAATACATTGCCGTGTCGTAATACGTATCGATCGTTGCCTGCGCGCGCATCGGATTGGCTGTCTTTTCAGCATATAATGCAAGACTCTTTTGGGGATCGGTCGTTCCCCACGAAAAAATGCTGTACAACACGTCGGATGAGCGCGTGTCTTCTTTTGAATTTTCCCGTATCGTTTCAACCGTCTTTGAGATCACCCGATACAAACTGCCCGACGACGTATCGGTAAGCACGCTCGTCCATAAGAAACTTCCTGCGACAAGCGCTGCAAGCATCCATATCGTCACGTACGGTTTATACGAAGCATCGGGAAGCGTAATAGCGGCCCGGCCGCTGAGTTTCATAAACCACTGCCACCGCATGAACGTACGTACCGCAAAACGTGCCATTACGAGAAATGCAATGAGCGCAATGACCGTATACGTCGTCGAGTAATGTGACAATATCATCCCGAAACCGAGCACGACAAAAAGTACCTGCCGCAGGCGCAAAGCCAGCCGGTCTTCAAACAAGACATACAACATCACCGCCCAAAAGAGAAACGCGATCTCCTGCCGGTTGAGCATCGACATATCGGTAAAAAATGTCGGAAAAGCGATGAAATAAAAGCTTGCCAAAAGCGCGATCGCACTGCCGACATACTTTCGTACGAACACATAGATGACGCCCGGTACCACGGCAAAGATGATCTGAAACAGCACTTTGTAGACATATGGATCGGGCAGTTTCAAGAGCGACGCAAAAATGGTCGGGAGTACCGTAATGCTCATGCACGCATTGTATGCGTTGCGATACGACTCGATGAACCACCTGCCGTTGTTTTTTGCAAGCTCGAAGACCCAGAACTCCACTTGTACATCGTGACCTGCGATGTGCCATCCACGAAGCGATGTCATCAAAAGCAATGCAAGCGATACGCCCCACAGGGCAAAAGGGATAGTGAGCGGGTCGTTGATCTTTTTTCGATAACTTGCCCATGCCAACCATCCGATATACGCGCCCGCAAGGACAAGCATGATGATCGTGACACTGTTGTCGGCGCCATTGTTAAGACGCACTGCCCCTGCAATAGCGAGAGCGACCAGTCCAAGCGGCGCATAGCCAAACAACGCATCGGTGCGGCAGGAGAACAGAATATAACGCTTCAAGGTGACAGTGTGATCAGCAGTATTGTACTTCCAAAAGAGCGTAGCAAGGAGTGCCGTCAACAAGGAGATCGCGGCAAGGAGCGGCGCTTTTGCAAGCGGATGCATCACGCCGATAAGCGGCAAGATCGTGTTAGCAACCAGTGCCCCGATGATGAGTTCTAAAATACTTACCGCGATCATGAGACTGAAACGTCCCCATGGTTCGATACCGGAAAGACGCATGCATGAGAGCGTAAAAAAACCAGGTACCAAGAGCAAGAACGTAAAGCCTATGATATTGAGCAAACCGAGCGGATTGTCATTGTTGAGCGACAGTATACTAAAGAGTCCCCACCACAGCGCAACCAACGAAACGACTCGCGTTCGGGAAAACGTATAGGTTCGCGTCGCTTGCGTCTGGGAAGAAGCGGGGGTAGTGGTGATATGTTCTCGCTTTTGCATGAGCGAGAAAAAGAGCGTCGCATATTTTTCAACTTGTATGCGCCAATCCACTTTTTGCGCCGACGCCAGCGCGCCTGCCGCGAGACGGTTCGCAAGATCGTCATCGGTAAGGATGCGCTCCAGAGCATCGGCAAGCGCCGCGGGATCGCGCGGCGGCACCAAGAGACCGTTTTCACTATCGGTCACGATATAGGGCGTACCGCCGATCCGCGTACCGATGACCGGTCGACCGCTTGCCATCGCTTCAATGAGCACCACGCTCGATTGTTCGGCTTCGGATGTCGAAGGAAGCACGATCACGCGAGCTCTTCGGTACGCATCGACGAGACCTTGTCCTGCCAGTGCGCCGCAAAAGGTGACGGCATCGGTGATACCAAGTTCTTGGGCACGTCGTGCGTAATGTTCCACCGCGTCGCCGCTTCCCACAAGCTCAAGTCGCGCATCGGGACAGCGCTCGCGCACAAGCGCTATGGCTTGCAACAACTGCTCAATACCTTTCCAACTCGAGGTATGCTCGATACGTCCGACATAGGTGATCGTACGCGCGACCGGAAGCGGTGTCGGAGTAAAGTATGCAGTGTCGACGCCAGGCCGTATGAGCATCATCTTATCGGCAAGTTTCTTTGGCCATGTTTTTTGCAGGAATGCATACGAGACGGCAACGATCGCCGCTGCCTTGTACAGCAATATGCGTAAAAAGATTTTTTCATATACGCCGATGATAGTATTGATGAGCCGGCTGCCGTCGTGTTTGATCATGCTCCCCGAATGATATGTCAGCACGACCGGTATCGTACCCGCCGCATACGCAGCCATATCAGCCAGATAGGGAACGGGAGAGTGCACGTTGATGAGGTCGGGCCGTTCCGTTTTGATGATCCTCCGCATCATGAAAAACCACAACGGATGAAGCGGCGTATTGGAGAGCGTCTTCCATACCGGCAGGTAGTGCATCGTCATGCCGTCGAGTTCGCCACGAGTATATTTTTTTGCACCTGCATCAGGGTTGCTCGTGACGATCGAGACGTGGTAGCGTCCTTCTTCGTGCAAGCGACGGGCGAGATGGTACGCGTAGTTTTCCACGCCGCCTATTTTTGGATAAAAACGAGGCACCACAATCATGATGCGTCGCGCTTTTTTTGGTTGTAGCAATCCTTCATACACCGACAGTAACGATGAGGTGACCCGATCCCATCCGAAATGTTCCGTTGCATAGTTACGTGAATACTCAGACATTGCTGTTGTTGCTTCTACATTATTCAAAATAGCAATGATCGCGGTACCGATCGAAGAACTATTGCGGTCATCCAATAGACATATCCCATTCCGATCAAAACCATATCGCATATAACCCGGATCATTACTAGTGATTACTGGCAATCCTGATGCCATAGCTTCTTGTACGGACAAAGGGAAACCCTCTGCCTCTGACGGCAAGACAAACACGTCGGCCGCGCGATACAGGTCGGGTAATGCTTCGTGAGCCAACGAACCAAGAAAAACCACATGAGGCGATTCGACAACACTTGCCGGTCGTGCGCCACCAACAAAGACGATCTGATACGCATCACTCTGCGCAGCAAGCAATGCATCAAAACCTTTTTTTGGTACGAAACGTCCGACAAACAGTACGATGCGCCGCTCCGGATCGAGTCCGAAATGTGTACGGGCCGCACGCTTTTCTTCAAGCGAGGCTGGGTGAAACAGTGTGGTATCGACGCCGTTTGGAAGATTGACAATCTTTTCGTGTGCAACTCCGTGTTGTTCTAAAAACGAAGCAACACGATCATTGAGCGTAATAACAATATTGCTTGCCGCAAAAACAATCTTCCCTGTTGTGGCATACACAAGCTTTTGCGCAATCATAACAACACGGCTTGGATGTTTGATCATCTCAACATGTTGAGTGAGTACCACCGGTTTGCGATACCACCGCGCACATAATACAGCCACCAATGAGCTTATATAAAATGCGTCGTGTACATGCACGATATCATGTTGTCGTACCTGCCTGACCAATTCTGTAATGATACGCGGAGAAAAAATTGGAAATGGCACACCCCATCTTTCCAATATATTGAGTGCCGGAATACGTATCAAAGACACTGTTTCGTGTTCATCATGTTCGTACTGTGACACTTTGCTAGTCACCACAGTTATAGTATGACCTGCGGCAGCAATGCGATGCGCTTGATGTTTTGCAACCAACTCTATACCACCAACATGTGGAGGATAGTAATGCGCTACGATGAGTACTTTCATACACTGAGTTACTGCGGCAATTCCTCAAGCGTCGCAAACGCAGGCACTTCCTGCAAAGCCGGACGCCAGAAGAAATAGCGTACGAGCGCATGCAAAATGCGCGCACCATCTTTCCATGCGGCAAGCTTTGTCTCGCCGACGCGCGTATCGTAGGTGATCGGTACCGAATACATTTCGTATCCCAGACGCTTCATTTTGGTGATCATCTCCATTTCGATCGCAAACCCTTCCGATTCAAGATGTTCGACCAGATCGTCAATGACTTCTTTTTTCCACGCAAAGAAACCGCTCAATACATCGGTGACATTTGCCTGATAAAATTGCCGTACCAAGAATGTAAAAAACCAGTTGGCGACTCGATTTTTAAACCGGAATGCGTCTTTCATGGTCTTGCCGCCCAGACGCGAACCGACGATCACATCACAAAAACCATTCGCCAGCGGTTCGAGGAGGCGCGGGATCTCATGTGGCTTGTAGGTATTGTCGCCATCAAGCATTACGACGTACGAGGTATCGGGGGCAACCGCACGAAAGCCGGTGCGCAGGGCATTACCTTTTCCTTTTTTCTCTTCAAACAATACACGCGCCCCATGCGTCTTACTTACCGCAGACGTCCGGTCGGAAGAGTTGTTATCGACCACGATGACATCGATGTCATACCCGAGCTTCTGCAAGTGCGTCGTAGGAATATTGCGCAAAACATTGGCAATGCCGCGCTCTTCGTTGTGGCAAGGTATAACGACTGCTATTTTTTGGGTCTGCGACATACTGAATTATGGTTATTGATTGGGAAATAATCTGAAGTGAATTTGCTGATCGAAGTCCGGCAACACGACCGAGATCGTTTCGTTGCCGGAAAGATCCCGCAACCGAAATGTTTTCACGAGCCGCGTCATCATGTCGTCATCAAGGGGTACCGTACCGCTCTCAAGAAGACGCGATGTCCCATGCGCTTGAAGATAGATATGATATCGATACGTTATCGCTCTGCCTTCTACGTTGCGGATCACGAATGAAAAATGCGTCTCCCCAACCGTACCGGTTTCGGTAACCGGAATGATGTTGTAAAAATACAATTCGGTGTACTGCTCATGACGGGGCAGCAGATGCCATGTTTCAAGAAGCGCCATCGATGCCGAATACACCGCACTACGATAAGCGCATAAAAAAATCACTGTACCCACAGTGATGATACTGAAAGCAATCCACACTTTTTTCATACCATCAAGACATGGCGTCCATGCAGTATATGATTGATAAGGTGCTTCAAAAATATAGCACACGCACGAAACATGGATCAAATAAAATATATGTGTTAAAATTGGAATTTCATGAACATAGGGAAGCCGCTTTTAGGTTTTGCCACTTCATGGTACTACTAATACATCATGTCACTTTCAATAGGTATCGAGCGGGCGCTAGCCAACAATTTTTATACAGCCAAAGCACCGAACTCCTTCCGTTTAAGTTTACCGTAATACTCCCGCCGCCTCTAAAGACCGGCGTTGA
>CAZWIY010000006.1:0-922 GCA_964634575.1 uncultured Candidatus Saccharibacteria bacterium
CGCCGATAAGAAGACCTGGGAAACATATATGAGAAATATTGCGTCATTGGTTGCGCCAGGAGGGCATTTATTGGTGGCCGCCTTGAAGGATTGCACCCACTACACTGTGGGGGGCAAGATCTTTCCCTGTGCCAACATTCACCGTAAAGATATGGAGCGCGTGCTGAAACTTGACTTTATAGATAAAGACATGGTTATAATGGAGAAGGACGATCTCGATGAATGTAAACCGCTGGGTTATACCGGCATTATCTTGGCACACGCAATAAAAAAAGTATGAGGTATACTTACTCTTCTCTGTTCTTATTAGGTTTTTATGCATGTCTGACTATTTTTTGGGTTACGGCCGCCTTCCTCGGCGTGGTCAAGGAAGGATGGGACCTGTATGCATTTCCACAAGGAATAGGAGATATTTCATATGGATACATCTACGCCTTTTTATACGGCCTCATTCCTGTCTTCGGTGGATTGGCCGGCATGCTCAATGCAAGAACATGGGGATTTTTTCGAAGCATTACCGGAAAAGCCATCGTGTTTCTCTCCGCAGGGTTGCTGACGTGGGGTATAGGAGAGTTGATATGGTCCTATTACAATTTTTTTCTCAATCAAGAAGTGCCGTATCCTTCATGGGCAGATGTCGGTTTTATCGTAAGCTGGCCGCTGTGGTGTCTCGGGGTCGTATATCTGTCTCGGGCAGCAGGCGTGAAATACGCTTTGAAAGAACGACATGGACAGCTATTGCTGGTCATTATCCCTATCATTGCGGTGATAGTGTCTTATTATCTATTGGTGGTCATCGCACGTCAGGGTTCATTTGATCTGGAAGGTGGGTTGATGAAAATTTTCTTTGACATTGCCTATCCGTTACTTGATGTTATTGCTTTGACCGTTGCACTCTTGCTATATGGGCTTTCTTTGAAGT
>CAZWIY010000006.1:932-5463 GCA_964634575.1 uncultured Candidatus Saccharibacteria bacterium
GTATTTAGGAGGATGCTTTAAATGGCCCGTACTTATTATTCTTTCAGGATTTATCATAAACTATATCGCTGATTTTGCGTTTTCCTACACGACCACGGTCGAAACATTTCATAATGGAAATTGGGTGGATCTCGTATTCGCCACCGCTGTTTTTGTCCTCAGTTTCGGTATCAATAGTCTGCAAATAAGAGATACTTCCTAATACCTGATCATGACCACGCTCGACACCATCGCATCAAAGATCATCCGGGAACAAGAACGCATTATAGGCCCTTTGGCTTGGATGGAAGCGCGTAAGGTACCCGGTCTTAATGTCGTCGATAGTATCAAGGGCGAAGTGACGATCGGTAATGACGATCCGAAAGCAGTAGTAGACCGTTTGGTAGGCCGGTATGAACAGCTCTTCGGCCGCGCTTCACACGAAGTATGCAAAGATGCCGCCCGGGGTATCATTGCCGAATTGCCGCCCACCGAAGTACCGTCGAGTCTGCAATCATAGCGTATATATATGAAGCTGTTTTGGAGTGGCAAGAAAAAATCTACTGAGGAGCAACCTGCATTATCACCAACCAACGTCTCCGGTTTTGAAACTCAATTGCAGGCAGCCAACGAAGATTTGTACAAGCACAGCGTCGAGTTGGTTGCAAAAAACAAGACGCTGTCGTTGTTGAGCAGACTGTACG
This sequence comes from uncultured Candidatus Saccharibacteria bacterium, assembly GCA_964634575.1. Lineage (GTDB taxonomy): Bacteria > Patescibacteriota > Minisyncoccia > Phycocordibacterales > UBA12088 > CAZDRD01. The sequence continues at coordinate 1,616 of CAZWIY010000006.1, forward strand.
GGATCAGCATTTTGGAGCTTGAGCCGAAAGATCTTGCTATGCGTCTGTGCGAAACGATACAGCAGGACTTTGAGTTTGAATTGGTCGGCATCCTTCGTTACGATCCGGCTCCTGGCACCTTTTCAACGCTTGCCCTCGCACAATCAATGCACCTCGAATCGGCAACTGCCGACAAACGATATGACGCTCGCGCACTCCTGACCTGTCCTCAAAGCGATTTTTTCAATCGCGTACTCCTTGAAAAACATATGGTATATACCGAAGACTTTACTGAAGTATGCAGTGAAGCGATCGATCCGAGCTTACTCGAATCGATCCGTACCGACGGACATATACGCTCTTCAATGGTATATCCGCTCATTATTGAAGACAATGTGATTGGCATCCTTATACTGTGTCTCAATCGGGTTTTTCGCGAGCTGGCTGATTTTGAAAAACAATCCATTGAAAACTTCGTCAACGTGATCTCTGTCGCACTCGATAAGACATTCGCCTATGAGAAGCTCGAGGAAACCAACAAGAAACTCAGTGTTGCCAATGAGCGCCAAAACAACTTGCTACATTTCATCAGCCATGAAGTAAAAGGCTTTCTCACCAAAGACATCGCCGCGCTTTCGGAGCTCATCGAGGGCGATTATGGCGCACTTCCTGAAGCGGCAAAGAAACTTGCGTGCGGGGCTCTTGCACAGTCGCGTGACGGTGCAAGAGCCGTCACCGACCTGCTTGAGGCGTCGAACCTCAAAGAAGGAACCGTGCGCTATACGATGACCTTGTTCGATTTTAAGAAGCCAGTGCTGGAAATAGTAGAAAGACTTCGGCCGCTTGCAACGGCAAAAGGCTTACTGTACACCGTCACGATTGATGAGACTTTGACGTATCTGGTAAAGGGCGATCGCGGCCAATTGGAAGATCACGTCCTGCGCAACCTTATCGAAAATGCGATCAATTACACCAAAACGGGAAGCATCTCGATCGCTTTGTCGCAACAAGCCGGAAAAGCCATACTTACGATACAAGATACGGGCGTCGGTATCTCCGCCGAAGATATGGCGCATCTTTTCACCGAGGGCGGACACGGCAAAGACGCCATCAAGGTCAATGTCAACAGCACCGGCTACGGTCTTTTCATCGCAAAAAATATCATCGATGCGCATGGCGGCGCTGTCATAGCGACATCATCAGGCGAAGGGCAGGGAGCGACGTTTATCGTAGAGCTACCGCTTGCGGTCGCATCGCAATAAAGTAACTTTTCTGCTATAGTAGCGCTATGCAGGCAGGCAACACAGGCAACAAAAAACGACTTCTTTCAGGCGTCAAACCGACAGGACGGCCGCATATCGGCAATTACTTTGGTATGATGCGGCAGTGTGTTGACCTCCAACATGACTATGAGTCATTCATTTTTATACCCGATCTCCATGCGCTTATCTCAGTGCAAAACCGTGAGGATATGCGAAACCTCATACGTGGCGTTGCGCTCGACTATCTCGGCATTGGAGTAGATCCTCAGCACACTGTCTTATTCAAACATTCAGACGTAGCAGCACACCCGGAATTAACGTGGATGTTTGACTGCATCACGACCATGCCCTATCTCATGCGGGCACATGCATTCAAAGATGCGGAAGCAAAAAATAAAGAAATCAGCGTCGGCACATTTAATTATCCGATGCTCATGGCTGCGGACATCCTACTCTATGACACCGACATCGTACCGGTGGGGCAAGATCAAAAGCAGCATGTCGAGTATGCACGCGACACAGCTGAAAAATTCAACCGCATTTTTGGCGAGACGTTCAAGTTGCCACAAGAGCTGATAGAAGAATCCGTTGCTATTGTACCAGGTACTGATGGACGCAAAATGTCAAAAAGTTATGGCAATATCATTCCACTCTTTGCCACAAAAGATGAGATCGGCAAAGCAGTCATGGGTATAGTCACTGATTCATCGGGCGAGAAGCCAGAGCATGTTTATGCAATTCATAAACTGTTCAAGACAGAAGAGGAACTCGTGCCGCTTTACGAGACACATCAAGGCAAGTATAAAGATCTTAAAGAAGCATTGATCGAAGATATCGAGGCGTTTGTGGCACCGATGCGTGAGAGACGAGCAATGTACGCGCAGGACTTGTCACAAGTAGATGCGATTTTGCAATCAGCTGGAGAAAAAGCAAATATGATCGCTGAAGCCAAAATGGAAAAAGTACGCGACTTAGTAGGAATGAAGTTATATTAAAACCCTCTTTTTTATTATGGAACGAACACTCATTGGAGATGTACATGACTCAATAGGGAAGACGGTCACGGTCAATGGCTGGGTAGATGTGCGGCGCGATCATGGCAAGCTTATTTTCCTTGTGATCCGCGACCGAACAGGATACATACAGGCAGTTGCACTGCCCAATCATGACGGCGTTGTAGAAGAAGCATCGAAACTTCGCCCAGAGTATGTCGTTTCCATCTCAGGAAAAGTGAATCAGCGTCCTGACAAGATGGTGAAAGCCGACGAGCCCAATGGCGACATCGAGCTTGAGGTTTTGAGTATCGAGATCCTTTCCGTCGCGCAAGAACTGCCATTCGACAAAGATGCCGAGCTCAACCTCGACACCCTGCTCGACTACCGACCGCTTACCCTGCGGCGGGAACGTTCCAAAGACATCGTCGCCATGGCAGCAACGATACGTCAAGCATATAGCGCAGCGCTCGCACAACGCGATTTTATGGAATTTCAGGCGCCGGCTTTGGTTGGTGGCGATGCTGAAGGCGGAGCAGAGGTATTTAAGGTTGCATATTTCAATGACACGACCGCATATCTCGCCACGTCACCGCAATTGTATAAGCAGATCATGGTTGGCGCACATGAACGTGCATTTACTATCGCAAAGATATTTCGCGCCGAGAAAAGCGCCACCACCAGACATGTGGCAGAACTCACGCAAATGGATTTTGAGATGGGTTTTATCGACAGCCATCACGATGTCCTGCATGTTTTGGAAGAAGTCGTACGCGATGTGGCTCAAGCGGTGAGCACAAAACACGCGGACATGTTCGCACGCTTCGACACTACGCCACCAATGATGCCGAGAGAAAAATTCCCGACACTCACCCTCACCGAAGCACAGACCATTCTTGAAAAAGAGTATGGCATCAAAGCGCTGGGCGAGCTCGATATGGAACCGGAACATGAACGCAAGATATGCGAATGGGCAAAAGAAAAACATGGGTCCGATTTTGTGTTCATCACTGCATTTCCCACAAAAAAACGCGCATTTTATACGTACGAAGAATCCTCCGAAGCGCCGTTCTCGCGCGGATTCGATCTGCTTTTTCGAGGGCTTGAGATCAACAGTGGGGCACAACGCATCCATAACTACGATGACTTGGTAAAAAGAATCAAAGAGCGGGGTATGGATCCGGAAAAATTCTCATTCTATCTGCAAGCATTCAAATACGGCATGCCACCACACGGCGGCTGTTCGACAGGTCTCGAGCGTTTTACCGCCCGCATGCTTGAGCTTCCCAATGTCAAAGAAGCCTCTCCATTCCCACGCGATATGAACCGGATTGATACGTTATTATCACAATAAATTAGAGCTTATCAAAAAATAAAATATAACTATGACCCAAGAAACAGGTCCATCTGAGCACGAGATACCGAAAACAGATTCGGCAGGAAACACTGTAGCTTTTCCGACTCCAGAAGCACGAGAAATAAATTCTCCATCGAACCCTGCAGAGGTCGATGGCCCGGGTGCGGAAATAATTTATCCATCAAAGTTTCACCCAGTACGAGAACCCGATGGGGCATTATCCAAACTCTCTGATGAAGCGCTGATCCAAAAGCGCGA
>CAZWIY010000006.1:5563-18942 GCA_964634575.1 uncultured Candidatus Saccharibacteria bacterium
AGCGGAACAGGAATTACATCGCATTGAGGGAGAGATAAGCCAACAGATGGCGGAACGTCAAACCTATCAGGTAGCATTGTATGCTCGACAAGCTGAAAACAAATAAATGTGCAGACGGATGCAAAAAGTAGTACAATCTCGAAGGATTCCATTTCTAACTGAGGTCAGAGATGAAACAAAACCCTGAACGGATCCGAGACGCAGGTTCGCTTTTCCAAAAAATCGACAGTATCATACGGGAGACAATGCATCTATTGCGTGTACATGGCAGGCGATATAGAGAAAAGAGACGACAACGCGTGAAGGAGAATAATGCCTGATATGGCAAGCCTCGGTGGTGAAACCGAGGCTCGTCTTTTGTGTGTCTTTTAATTTTCTACAGAGAGCGGTAGTATGAGAAGGCATGGACACGACCTACCACGTAAAAACCGACGTATTTGAAGGGCCTCTTGACCTGCTCCTGTCGCTCATTGAAAAAAGGAAGTTACTTATCAATGACATTTCGCTGGCTACCGTTGCCGATGATTTTATCGCATACATAGAAAACCATACCGAGTTTCCAATGGCGGAAACGGCGCACTTCATTCTCGTAGGCTCGACATTGCTCTTGATCAAATCGAAATCGCTCCTGCCAACGCTGATGCTGACTGAGGAAGAAGAGGCGAGCATCGAAGACTTGGAACATCGTCTTGCGCTTTATAAACGATACAAAGAATTGTCGGTACACATTGCCGCACGTTTTGGAAAAAAACCGCTTTTTTTTAAGCTGCCTGTAAAGCTGCGTGAACCCGTATTTGCTCCGGATGCTGCAATGACGATCGCGGGACTCCATGAAGCGATCGCCGGTGTGCTCGCACGAAAACCCGAATCACAGCGAGAGACGCAAGCGACGGTCAAGAAAGTGATGAGCCTCGAAGAAATGATCGAACAGTTACATGCGCGTGTGCAGTCAAGTATTCGTATGAGCTTTCAGGAATTTTCCGGCGCGAAGTCGAAAGAAAAAGTCGAGATCGTCGTGAGCTTTCTCGCGCTTTTGGAACTCATCAAACGCGGCGCGGTACAAGCCAAGCAAGACGAGCACTTTTCTGATATACTGATCGAAACGGAAACGGTCGGCATCCCGCACTATTAGAACGACATTGGTATGGAACTTGATGCAAGCATAGAAGCATATCTTTTTTACAAAGGAGAACCGGAACATATTGGTGTGCTGGCGCGTTTTTTTGCGGTATCCGAGGATGAAGTGCGATCTGCGCTTGATATACTGCGCAATCGCTTGACCGGCGGCATCGTGCTCGTCGCACACGATGAGACGGTCGCTTTGGCAACTGGTGCCAGTGCCGCGCCCCACATTGAGCGACTGCGCAAAGAAGAAGTAACACGCGACCTCGGTCGTGCGGGCCTCGAAACGCTCTCGATCATCGTATATAAAGGTCCGGTCACTCGGACAGAGATAGACTACATACGCGGCGTAAACTCTTCGTACATTGTACGTAACCTGATGGTACGTGGACTTGTGGAACGGAAACAATCGGGAAAGGGGGCGCCTGTGTATGCGGCAAGTATTGAACTTTTGACCTACCTGGGCATCTCTACCCTTACAGAACTGCCGGACTATGCTGATATCAACGAAACAATCAAGCAGACATTTACTCAAGATCCAGCCATCTCGTAACACAACGCTTCATGGATGACCGATTTCAAGAAAAACAACCCGCCGTTGTATCCTGGCACCTGCTGGTTATAGGCTTCCTTGGGACAGGTATGATCCTCTTTGGGATAGCTATTTTCGTTACGCACCGTGCATCGATCGCCCACTTGTTTACACCGAAACCGATCGTATTCGATACGAGCATGTATCCATCGGCAATGCCCAACCGCACCTTTGTCGCGCCAACGATAGAGGGCAGGGCGGCAATCGTTTACGATTTGGCACAGAAAAAAATATTGTATGGAAAAAATGAAGGAGTTCAGTTGCCCCTTGCTTCGCTTACCAAACTCATGACGGCATATGTCGCCCGCACTACCCTCAAAAACGATACAGCGGTCGTCATACCGCAGGACCGCCTTCCCACCGATGGCGACCCTGCGCTCATCTCCGGCGATGTCTGGCACTTGAAGGATTTGCTCGGGTATACACTCATGCAGTCATCAAATGATGGCGCACATGCCATTGCCGGTGCTGCCGGTGCCGTACTCAACAAAGGAGGCGTCGAAGACGACCAGGCATTCGTCGCCAAAATGAATGCGATGACACAACAGCTCGGCATGCCGCAGACATTCTTCAAAAATGAAACCGGCCTTGATACTTCGATGCAACAAAGCGGCGCATACGGCTCGGCACGCGACGTTGCCATATTACTCGGACAACTACTTGCGATCGCACCGGATATTTTCGAGGAAACCGGCGCACTTTCCGGCACGTTCGTCTCTACGACGGGAAAAGTATATACCGCCCGCAACACGAACCAGCATGTCGGCGAGATACCGGGACTCATCGCTTCCAAGACCGGCTACACAGATCTCGCGGGCGGCAATCTGGCAGTCGTATTTGATGCGGGAGTCAACCATCCCATTGCGATCGTCGTACTCGGCTCCAGCAGCGAGGGACGTTTTCGCGATACCAAAGCGCTCGCTGATGCGAGTATGCTGTATTTCACAGGCAAGGACATGGAGCAGGCTCAAAAATAATGTTACACTACCTCAATGATGCTTGATATTGTCAAGGTGATCGTCCCCGCAACCGCCGCTTTCTTCATCGGCATTCTTATCACGCCGATGGTGACGCATTTCCTTTATAAATACAAAGCATGGAAGAAAAAAGCGGGGAAGCGCGAATACGGAGGAAATGGTGAGACCGTTCTGTTTAATGAATTGCACAAGAACAAAGAAGTAGGCACACCGCGCATGGGCGGGATCGTCATATGGGCGAGCGTCGTTATTACCGTGAGCGGGTTATGGATACTTGCGCACTTGTTTGATGCACCGACGCTCGACAAGCTCGATTTTCTCAGCCGCAGCCAGACATGGCTTCCGGTGGTCGCGTTATTTGTCGGCGCACTTGCTGGTTTACTGGACGATATTTTCGAAGTACTGGGCAATGGCAGTCATTTTGCCGGAGGTCTCCCGCTGACCCAACGACTGCTCATCGTCGCGGGCGTCGCGCTCTTTGTCGGTTGGTGGTTTTATGAAAAGCTCGACGTGACCGCAATCAACATCCCCTACATCGGACCACTTGAAGTCGGCATATGGCTCATTCCCTTATTTATTATGAGCACTATTGTCATCTATGCGGGCGGTATCATCGACGGTCTCGACGGACTTGCCGGCGGTGTCTTTGCGGCGATGTTCAGCGCATATGCGGGCATTGCATTTTATCAGCAACAAATCGACCTCGCCGCACTGTGCGCGACGATCGCCGGAGGCATACTCGCCTTTCTCTGGTTCAACATTCCTCCCGCGCGTTTTTACATGTCGGAGACGGGCGTCATGGGACTCACCATCGCACTGACGGTCATCGCCTATATGGCCGATACGCTCGGCGGTGGCAGGGGAGTGATGGCGCTGCCCATCATCGCGTTTCCACTTATCGCAACGATTGCATCCGACGTTATACAGATCATCTCAAAAAAATATTTTGGCAGAAAAATCTTTAAGATCGCTCCGCTACATCACCATTTTGAAGCGATCGGCTGGCCGGCGTCGAAAGTGACCATGCGCTATTGGGTACTGAGTGTTGTGTTCGCATTTATCGGCGTGATCATCGCTCTCACCGGATAACATATGAAAGCCCGCCCGTTCGACAGAGTATTTTTGATAGCGGCCGGCGTCTTGGTCGTTGTCGGCTTTCTGATCTTTACCTCAGCTTCGTTAGGCCTGCTTGCAAAAGACGGTTCATCGTACACCTCTATCGTTTTCAATCAGTTGGTGTTGGGATTGGGATTAGGCAGCATGGTGTTATTTATCACGTCCTATATTCCGTATACGTTTTGGCGACGATACTCGTTGTACATCTTTATCGCATCCCTCATGGTGACGCTCCTGGTCTTTGTGCCGGCACTTGGCCTGCATGCAGGCGGCGCAAAACGATGGATCATCATCGCCGGCATATCATTTCAACCTGCGGAATTTTTGAAGATCGGTGTCGTGCTTTATTTTGCAGCATGGCTCTCGTCCGTACGCAAGAAGCTCCATCTCTATCAGTTTGGCCTTGTTCCTCTTATGATATTTTTAGGCCTTGCCGGCGGGATCATGCTCGCCCAGCCCGACACCGGAACATTTCTCGTGATCGTGTCGGCCATTATGGGGATGTACATTGCGGCAGGAGCTCGTCTACGCGACATGGGCATCCTCTTTATCCTTTTTATCTGCGCAGCAGGTTTGCTCGCTTTAGTTCGGCCGTACGTCATGGAACGCGTAACCACCTTCCTTGACCCGACATCCGATCCGCTTGGCTCCGGCTATCAGATCAACCAATCGCTCATTGCGATCGGTTCCGGCGGATGGTTCGGCCGCGGTTACGGACAAAGCATACAAAAATTTAATTATTTGCCAGAGCCGGTGGGCGACTCGGTCTTTTCCGTTGCGGCTGAAGAATTCGGATTTCTCGGCAGTATATTGCTCATTGCAGGTTTTCTTTTTCTCGCATTTCGGGGTTTTTCGATCGCCATACGCGCACCCGACCATTACAGTGGACTTGTCGTCACCGGGATTGTTATACTGATCGTATCCCAGTCATTCATCAATATCGCCTCGATGTTGGGACTCATGCCTTTGACCGGGGTGCCGCTTTTGTTTGTCAGTCACGGGGGCACGGCGCTCATGTTTGTGTTGGCAGAAGTGGGAATGGTGCTCAATATTTCACGATACGCAAAACCTATCCCGTTGTCATCGAAGTTTTCAAAGGCGATGCGCTGGGCGGCAAAACGATAATATGAAAATTGTCTTTACTGGAGGCGGCAGCGGCGGACATTTTTATCCGATCATCGCGGTTGCGGAAGCCATTAACGATATAGCTACGGAAAAAAATCTGGTCAAGCCTGAGCTCTTTTATATTGCCGATACGCCCTACGACGAACGATTGCTTTATGAAAATGAGATCGAATTTCGTAAGACACCCGCAGGTAAAGTACGCAATTACGCTTCGGTTCACAATTACACCGGTTTCTTCAAGACGGCGATCGGAACAACGCGTGCGATCTTTCAGCTGTTCAGTATCTTTCCCGATATCGTGTTTTCAAAAGGAAGCTATGTGAGCGTTCCGACCGTAACCGCGGCCCGCATCTTGGGGATACCCGTTTTCATTCATGAATCGGACGCGATACCCGGCAAAGCAAACCTGTATGCCGCAAAATTTGCGCGACGCATCGCCGTTGCATTTCCGCAGGCCGTCGACCAATTCCCCCGCAAAGATATCGTGGCGTTTGTAGGCCAGCCTATCAGACGCGCAGTCATGGATACCGCCACGGAAGGCGCTTATGAATTTCTCGGCCTCGACCATACCGTGCCGGTGGTACTTATCTTGGGCGGTTCACAGGGCGCAACACGCATCAACGATGCGGTACTTGAAGCATTGCCCGCGCTTCTTGAGAAATATCAGGTCATCCATCAAACCGGCGAAAAAAACTTTCAGGCGCTCAAGTCGATCGCGGACGTCACGCTGGAAGAACACCCGTACAAAAATCGCTACAAACCGTACGGCTACCTTAACGATCTCGCATTACGCATGTCAGCAGGCGTCGCAAGCCTTATCGTTTCTCGCGCCGGCGCGGGCGCAATTTTTGAAATCGCGCTCTGGAAAAAACCCGCTATTTTGATCCCGATCCCGGAAGACGTCAGTCGTGACCAACGCACCAACGCCTATGCCTACGCCCGCGCCGGCGCGGCGATCGTCATGGAACAAGAAAATCTGACGCCTCATGTGTTCGCTTCCGAAGTCGATCGCCTGATCGAAGATACCAATCTGCGCACACAGATGAGCGAGGCAGCGGGAACATTCGGGAAGCCGGATGCCACCCGCAAAATAGCAGAAGAACTGATCGCTATAGCACTGAAACATGAACAATAACCCGACACAACACGTCGTGACGCGCATCGCTCCCAGCCCGACCGGACAGATGCACATCGGTACGGTACGCACGGCGCTCTTCAATTACCTGTTCGCAAAACAACATGGCGGCACTTATTTCGTACGCATCGAAGATACCGACCGAGAACGCAACAGGGAAGAATGGGTCGACGCGATATGGGATGATTTTCAGTGGTGCGGACTTATGCCCGATGCGCGCTACCGCACCTCGGAACGTCTCGATCGGCATCAAGCGTTGTTGCATGATCTGATCGCACGGGATGCTGCATATATTTCAAAAGAACCGAAAAAAGACGACCCTTCAACGATGATCGAGGTAGTACGCCTGCGCAACAACGGCACCACCGTGACGTTTAATGACGCCATCCGCGGCACAGTGACGTTTGACACGACCGAGCTTGGCGACTTCGTCATCGCACGGTCGGTCGACGATCCGTTGTACCATTTTGCGGTCGTTGTCGATGATGGCGATGCAAAGGTGACGCACATTTTGCGAGCGGAAGAACATATTTCCAATACGCCACGCCAGATCCTTATACAGGAAGCGCTCGGTTTTCCACGGCCGGTATACGGACATTTGCCACTCATTCTTGCGTCCGATCGGTCGAAGCTGTCCAAGCGTAAACACGGGGCGTCTATCGACAATTATCGATCCATGGGTATCGTACCCGAGGCGCTCATCAACTATCTTGCAATGCTTGGCTGGAATCCCGGTACTCCTCAAGAGCTCTTCACGCTCGAAGAACTCGTCGACGCGTTTTCGCTGGAACAAATACAAAAAGGCGGTGCGATTTTCGACATGGAGAAATTACGATGGTTCAACAAAGAATATGTCAAAAAAATGAGCGGGGAAGAGAAGGCGGAAATAGTGCAGGCCGCTCTGGCGAACATGCCACACTGGCAACAATTTTTTGATGAACATGAAAACGTTCGAAACGATGCGTTTGAACGCTACGCCACCACCGGAGAGGTCGTCGAGGCTTTACAAAAAGGGGAATACGATTTCTATCTTCAGGCTCCCGAAATCTCTCTGGCATTGCTTATGCCTCAAAAGCTGACTGACGCAGCGGCCGTCAAAACGCATCTTGAATATATTGTGCGACACTTGCAAGATCTTTCGGAGGAGGAGTTTACCAAAGAGAAAATTAAAACTACAATATGGGAGTATGCAGGCGAAGCGGGACGTGGCAATGTGCTGTGGCCTATGCGGACCGCACTCTCAGGCATGCGTACGTCGCCGGATCCGTTTCTGATCGCTGAAGCAATCGGCAAAAAGGAAACTCTGACGCGATTAGACCACGCCATACGTATTTTGTCAGAGTGACACAGTTTCCGCGTACGTTCGTCTCAACGTTTGTAACCGTATGTATAGACACGATCTACGTTTTTTCATAACCGGCATATTCGCAGTGCTTGTCGCATTATCGCTTATAAGTGGTATGGCGTACGCCCAAACCTCTCAGACAAGCAGCGAGTCGGCCGATGCGCAGGCATTGCGACAAAAGATCCTCGATCACAACAAGCAGCTTGAGCAACTTGATAAAGAAATCAAACAATACCAAACCAATTTAGATAGCGTTGGCAAAGAAAAACAAACGCTACAAAGCGCGATCAAAACCCTCGACCTGTCTCGCGATAAAGTCACCACCGATATCAGAGCGACGGAAACAAAAATCGCGACAACCGACCTGACCCTTCAAGAACTGCAACAACAAATCACCGATAAAGAGGCGGGGATCAGCCGCAACAGCAAGACGATAGCCGAAATGATACGAAAAATCGACGAACTCGAATCGAACTCATTTTTTGAAACATTGCTTTCCGGCGATTCAGTCAGTGACACATGGGACGCCATTGCAGCCCTTACGTCGTTTCAGTCTTCTTTGGGCGATCAAATGCGCACGTATTCCCAAATGAAAAGAAGTTATGAAGATACCCGTTCTACCGAAGCCACGAAAAAAGAAGAATTGACAGACCTCAAAGGAGAATTGTCCGATCGTAAAAAGGTGCTCGATACCACTCACGCTGAAAAGAACCAATTGTTAGGTACGACCAAAGATAAAGAATCGAATTATCAAAAATTGCTTGCACAAAAACAAGCCCAACGTAAGCAATTTGAAAAAGAATTGCTCGATTATGAATCGCAATTAAAATTCGTCCTCGATAAAAGCACGATCCCCACCGTCGGCAGCAGTGTGCTCACGTGGCCTTTTGATGCAAGCTACTTTTCAGAATGTGCAAGTTTTGCATCGGTATTGGGCAATCCCAACTGCATTACACAATACTTCGGTAACACACCGTTTGCGAAATCGGGTGCATACAACGGTAGTGGTCACAATGGTATCGATTTTCGGGCGCCAATTGGCACAAAAATTACGGCCGCCCTATCAGGAGACGTCGTCGGCACCGGCAATACCGATGCCGTACCCAATTGCTATTCATATGGTAAGTGGGTGATGATCCGCCACAACAACGGCATCTCAACGTTATATGCCCACTTATCGACCGTCTCCGTCACGCAGGGCATGCATATCGAAACCGGACAAGTGGTTGGTTACAGTGGCGCAACCGGATACGTTACCGGACCTCACCTGCATTTCGGCGTGTACGCTTCAAATGGTGTCAAAATACAACGCTTAGGCGATATCCCCGGCAGGCCGATCACGGGCTGTTCGCCTGCAAGCATACCCGTTGCAGGCCTCGAAGCATACCTCAATCCACTCGACTATCTATCGAAATAAAATTCATCATATCATCAGATTTCTGATGATATGATATGTATATAAAGTCGTTTAGCAGCTCCTCATCTAATTTTATTTTATTGATATGAGAATGTTCAATATCATCTCGTTGATACTTTTGGCAATCGGCGGGATCAACTGGGGGTTGGTCGGACTCTTTAATCTCAATGTAATCGCCTTATTGTTTGGTACCGATACTGCACTCAGCGCAGTAATGTACACCTTGGTCGGTCTCGCAGCGATCTGGCAGCTATTCTCATTTCGTTGGACGCTTGAGCAGGAAAATCAGGAATACATGCCGCTGCGCCACAATAGTGAACTGCGGGCCTAAAAAGGTCGGCAAAAAGGGAAGACGTGGGGCGCATTTTGGCGTGCGGTCTGTAATGATATAAACAAATAGAACCCGTAGGGGTTCTATTTGTATTGATTCCGGTATTTATATTATTATGGATTATTTAATGTCGCAAAAGGTATATTGTGCGACGTTATGTTATTTTGTACTGCAAGACTACACTGGCAAACCATCCCACCATTTCCCCACGACAAACATGAATGCCCAAAATGGCACGATGAAAAATCCGGTGATAATTTTTTTCGCATCCCATGGCCGCTTTTCCCACCAAGGCCACACCACCATAAACAAAAACCCCAACGGCACGACGATGATGCTTAGGACTGCTTTTACAACAAACGGTATGGTCCATTTCATATGTACGCACTATAACACATATATTTTATATATGCAAGTACTGTTACTTTTGTGCGATAACCGCCGAGGAGCCGCCCCAACAGGCCTTTGAAGAATTCCACGGACGAGTTCCCTCTCGGTCATACAAATACCGGGCATACTGAAGGTTACCGCTGAGACTGTACAAATCTATGCCGAGCAGTTTGGCGGTCTTGGCATGATAGGTTTCATTGATCTGCATAACCCCGACATCATTGGAGTTGATAAGCCCGCGTATAGGTTGGCCTGAGTTTGGGTCAATATGACGATATTTTGACTCGCACCATGCGATACGCGCCATGATGGGTATATCTTTAAAATAATCACGCACTGCGCTCTCGACCGCTCCATTTGCTGTGTTTTTGGACTGAACAGTTGACGCTACCAGTGGGCCTGCGTCTACAAGGGTTTCCTGCGCCTCAACCGGGGTTACGGCAAACGTCGCCGCGTTGTTGAGACTCAAGTTAAGGTCGACATATGCGGAGACCGCAAAAACGCCGAGCGTGATAAGTGTTCCTGTGATAAGCCGATTCTAAATTGGTAAAGCAAAAATTCGCCTTTCGGGCGAATTGCTCCCATTATACCACTTACTTTTAAAAAATCAATCGTTTTTTTACGTTTTTCGGTGTCTTGTGGTGGTAAAAATCCTTATTTTGCGGCTTATTTTCAGGAAAAAATAAATAACATATTTTATAAAAATGTCAATAGTTTTATACGGTATGCTTGGTTGCTAAAAGCGCACACGCGCCATAGATGCCTCCGATGTCCTTGAGTGTCGCTTGACGGACCTCAGGGAGAGTCGGATAGACGCTCATATAGCCTTTGAGGCGGTCTCGTACGCGATCGATCGATATTGCCGGTTCACCAACGATCATAGGGCCTCCCAAAACGACCACCGAGGGGGTCCAGTGCAAAATAGTATTGTGTAGCGCACACGCAAGCGTATCTGCAAGCTCCTCCCACACTGCAGGGTCCCTTATTTCATAAGGTTTTTTGCCAAAACGCTTTTCTACTCCAACACCCGAAATGAGACCTTCGACCGAAACCGGCTGACCCGTTGCATCACGGGCGATGATCTGATCGCCAGGCTCGAAATTGTATCCGGAGGCATCGAGTACGCCATCAATAATACGCGCGCCACCGACACCGGTTGAGACGGTGATATACGCCACGATCCCCCCTCCTTGCCCTGCTCCATGCCATGCTTCGCCAAGCCCTACCACAGCGCTGTCGTTTTCCACATAGACCGGTACGCCAAATTGCCCTGCGAGTGATTCCTGAAACGGTTTTCCCACCCACGCATTGAGATGTGTCGCATGCACCAATTGCGTACGAGCGACATCGAGCGTACCGGCAATACCCCCTGCGATCGCTTCAAGGGGCTCGCCGGTGGTAGCCACCAATGTTTTGACCGTCTCCATAAGCAACGTGATGCCATCATCGTACAACGCGGGTGTATCGAAGCGAAGCGGCTCATCAAATGTCTTGCCATCATGCGAACCCGCAATTCTCATTTTCGTACCACCAATATCAAAAAGAATATACATAGTTGTTGTACGTTAAGGCCGCAAAAGCATGCGCATCTCTTGCTTGTATGCCTCGACATTCGGCTGGTCAAACGCATTGACGCCAAGCAGATGCGCAAGCAACATCGTCTCGATCATGGCACCCTGCATCCATGCGCCCAGCTCATAGGGGGTCAGACGTTCAAGGTGAATGGATGCAAAAGGCTTTTTCTTTTTTCGATATGCTTGCACTACTCCCTGCCCGATCGATTGCGCGATCGTATGCGCCTGCTTGCTCGACGCATCCTTCAACCATCCTGCCGGTATAGTCACTGTGGGAATCTCTTCGATATGCAAAAATGTGGTGCTTTGATTGGTAAGAGAGAAATACAATTGAAAAACAGCGTGAAGATCTTCACTGCCCAACGCGCAGTCGGGCAACAGGGTCACCGAACCGCTGTTTGTTTGCTTGCCCAGACTTTCCGCAGTCAGTTGTCGATGCCATGCACATACCTCCACGAAACGTCTGTGAAATGAAAAGAGCGTTTCTGTTGTTATGCCGCTCGTATACCAAAGGTACCGCACCAGTGCACGCATGAGATATGGGTTTGCATCGTCATCGCGCAACGCCACTGCTCTGCCTTGCTGCGCGCCTACCACCAGATCGTGAACATCGACACCAACGCACGCCAGAGGAAAGAGTCCTGCTGCGGTAAAGACGGAGAATCGCCCGCCGATGGGGGATGGTATGATGAGCGTACCCCACCCCTTCTCTTGCGCGTGTGACAAAAGCGGTGTCCCCTCGTCGCTTATGGCGACGACCCGCCGGGCGATAGCCGCTTCGAATTTTGATGTCAACCTTTCAAGAAGCCATGCAAGATTGGCCATCGTCTCTGTGGTTGTGCCGGACTTACTGACCACGATAACCAGCACCTCGTCCAACGACACGATATGAGGCAACAGATGCGTCTCGATATGAGTCAATAGAAACGGGTCAATGCCTTCCAAAAATACCAACGACGGTTGATCTTCAGGCTCAAGCGCACGATACACTGCGCGCGCACCGAGTGATGAACCGCCGATGCCGACCAAAAACACAAAGCGCAGTGACGCTGAAACATAACGCTCTTTTGTTGCCAATACCGCTTCGAGTATTGCGGCATCAGACGGAGCATTGATCGAACTTTCGGGTGCCGTATATCCCTGCCCGACCATTCTTTGTAACGCCTCGATATACGAGACGAGTCCTTTTCGAGCATTCTGCAGCGCGTCAGGATCTACACAGACATCATCGAAATCAAAGCGCGGCATAATTTTTCACTTGGTAAGTAGAGATCGTATCATTTCATGAGCTTCCTGCGCCGAATCGACAACCGTCATGATGTCGAGATCCGTCTCTGCGATATAATGCCGCTGTCCGTACACGTAGGAACGCATCCATTCAAGAAGCGGCGTCCAGTATTCGCTTCCTACCAAAATAACCGGCACCGGTCGTATTTTTTTCGTCTGCACCAATGTGATGATCTCGAAAAATTCGTCGAGTGTACCGAAACCTCCTGGAAAGAAAACGTATATTTCCGAAGCGAACGCAAGCGCGACCTTGCGGGTAAAGAAAAAATGAAACAGTAATGATTCCGTCACGAAATTGTTGAGATGTTGTTCTTGCGGCAATTTGATATTGAGTCCGACCGATGTGCCGCCGCTTTCATACGCTCCTTTATTTGCGGCACGCATGATGCCACCGCCACCGCCGGAGATGACCGTAAATCCATCGGCCGCCATAAGGCTCGCGAGTTTTTCCGCCTCCTGGCATTCGTAACTATCGGCAAGCGCACGCGCGGAACCGTAGATCGTCACGGCAAGACCGTATTTGCGTAGCAACTCAAAGCCGGCAACCATTTCACCGATGATCCGAAACATACGCCATGATGTGACCGACGCATCTTCTTCGCCCTGTTCTAAAAATTCTTTTACCCGCGACTGCTTGGTTATCGATAGTTCATCCATATGCATTTAGTATATCACAGCGATGACGCCGTAAAGATATCGACTTTTTTCATATCGCGGATAATCAGTGCCGGTAGTTCGGAAAGATACCCTTCTCCTTTGAGTACTTTTACGACTCCTTCAATGGCTTCAGGCTTGATGTAAAAAATCGCCTCATCGACTTCATGACGCAGAAACGAAAGCGTGACCGTCATGCGGTCGAGTACTTCGCTTTGCTTAGGACGAAGATGATAGCCGATTGCCCCGGTCATTTGGTCCTCAAACACGCCGAGAAATTCGCCGGTTTTCATAGTCTTACCGACAATACCCGC
>CAZWIY010000007.1:0-18332 GCA_964634575.1 uncultured Candidatus Saccharibacteria bacterium
TTGGACATATGTCTGGTCATCGTTGTCAGATGTTGATCTGTACCCACTATTACTAGGCAGTACATATAATGTTGCACTTGTAATGATAGCGTTATCAGGTATTGAGGAGGTATCAAATGGCAAGATACTTCTCGTGACCACATAAAAGTTATTATCGGAATTTTCGGCATCCACTTCACCGGTACACCCGCCACAGGCAATGTAGCCATTATCATCTCCAAGATCACCTACTGACGTATTTCGTGCATCTGCCCATCCCAAGAGACCTGAACCGTAACGGTTTGTTGCCACGAACGCGGTGTGACCCGGCTGTATCGTAGAAGAAAATGTAACCGTTTGCCCTGAAGCATGCACAGCAGATGGCACTGAAACAACAAACGCCAAGACCAAGATACTGAGTAAAGAAATATGTCGCAAGGGTGAAAGTCGGGTCATATGTCTACAAATCACTATAATAATAGGCTCACCTTAGCATAACCTGATGTATGTGTCTAAGGTTGCATGACAACAAAAGTGTTATTGAAAATGAGACAATCAACCGCTCCGACATCAAACGAGCGCAATGCATCTTCTGGCGAACAGACGATAGGCTCTTCATGCATGTTAAAACTCGTATTGACGACAAGCGGCAAACCGGTGCGACGATAATATGCATCAATCACCGCATAGTATGCAGGATTTTTTTCTTTTCTCACCAACTGCGGTCGTGCCGTGCCGTCCACATGTACCACCGCTCCTACTTTATCGCGCCACTCTTTTTTGACGTCATAGGTGATCGTCATAAACTCGGCCGCATGACGCGAAGGTTCTACCCCTTCAAATATTTCATCCGCACGTTCCCACAGCGCGCTGGGAGCAAATGGCATGAACTCGCTTCTGTTGAGGCGTTTGTTGAGCTCGTCATTGATCGCCGCACGTGTAGGGTTTGCGATGATGGTGCGATGCCCCAGCGCACGTGGTCCGAACTCCATCCTGCCGTCAAACCATCCGATGATCTTGCGATCTTCGATTAATTTTGCAATGAGATTTGCAACGTTTGTCTCTTTTTTATATGCATACCCTTTCTCTTTCAGTAGTGCTTCGATGTATTCATTGGTATATATTGTCCCCAAATATACGTGCTCTAAGGGCGCATTGGATGGTACTTGTGCGATCACGTTGAGATAATACAGCGCCGATCCGAGCACGAGCCCTTCATCACCCATTGCCGGTTCTACAAATAAATGTTCGAGTCCGGCGCGCTCGACGATGCGTTGATTCATTTTGACGTTGGCAACGACACCGCCGGCGAGCGCAACGCTTTTTTCTCCTGTCATTTTTATAAGCGCAGCAATATGCTCGCACGCCAGTCGCTCGAGAAGATCTTGCGCATATGCCGCGATATCTTCGCGGGTATAGCCTTTTTCTTTCAGATCCGCCACCGCCCGCTCCATATCGGCTACACTCTTGCGGGTAAAATGCATTTTGTCGGCACTGATCTCAATGAACTTTCCTTCTGCATCTTTTGCGACTTTGTGAGGGTCGCTATACGCGGCAAGTCCGACCACTTTCCCCTCATGACGATTTGGAGTAAACCCGAGACCTTTTGTCACTGTCTCGTAAAACGCGCCAAGCGACTCACTCGTTCCGCCCACGACAAGTCGCTGCCACTTATCACCTTCTGCCACCCACGCAGTATGTGAATAACTGTCACCGAGTCCATCCATCGTCACGACAAGAGCCTTCTTAAAACCGGAATGGTAGTAGGTACTTGCAGCATGCGCGAGGTGATGATCGCAAAAGAAAAACGTCGGTTTTTTTGCCGCACCTTTGAACATATTCCTGATGTCCCGCTCACGCTTCCATGCTTGATAAATGTTGAGAAGGTTTCCTGCAACAATTTTTGGGCGCCATGAAAAAAGATTACCCAACTCAAGACGGCGTTTGATATACCCCTTGGTATCGAGATGCGAGATCGTCACTACGTCGATATCGTCACGGGTGATACCTGCATCTTGAAGCACGCAGGCAATCGCCTCTTTCGGCCATCCCCAATAGAACTTTTTACGGTTGAGACGCTCTTCGGAGACACACGAGAGCACGTTGCCATCTTGTACGATTGCGGCAGAAGCGTTGTGGCCATCGTGTATAGAAAGAATGTTCATACATTTATATTACGTTATCTATTGTTTTTGATGCTTGCAGTTTATCCTGTACATAGCTTCGCGCACGAACGGTCATTGCCCGGATCTCGGGATCGTGTCGCAGGATTCGGTCAATGTTTTTTCGTAGAACGTCATAGCCATCATTGGCATTCCATACCAGTCCACGTTCAGCTTTTCGTCCCGCACTTTCAAGAAGACCTTCGGTACCACTGACGATCACCGGCACACCCGTGCACATCGCTTCCCATACCACCAGCCCAAGAGCTTCGGAGCGCGAAAACAATACAAACATATCACAATCGGCATAATATGCCCAAAGCTCCTCATGAGGAATATCGCCTACAAACAGTACGCTACGTTCAACGCCAAGAGTTTTTGCCTGCATTTTGAGATCGTCACGCAATATGCCATCGCCTACAATAACCAGCATCAGGTCATCGTGTTTGATCTGTGCGAACGCATCAAGTAAGCGATCGAATCCCTTTTCCGGCTCCAATCTGCCGACGGAAAGAAGTATATGCTTGTCTGGAGCAATAGCATAACGCTGACGTATGGCTCCTTTTTGTACACGGTTGAGAGCCTCAATATATGGGGTAATGGTATCGGGCGCGAACCGATGTATGTTTTCCTGAGGAACCCCGAGTTTCTTTGCATACTTCTCTGTCGCTTCACTGATGACAAATACGTGCGCAAGCGACGAAGTGCAGCGTCGCTCAAGCATTTGTTGGTAAAGATGTCGTACCAAACTTTGTTTTCTCGTCCTCAGGAGCGTATCAGGAAGATTGGTTACAAAAAGAATAATGGGGATATCGTATATCTGAGCGTATTTTTTTGCTGCATATACCATACCTATGTCATAGACGATAATGCCGTCCGGTTTTATAGCATATTTATCCAGAATCTTTTCAAGTTTCCACGACAGAAGAAAGTCATAGAGAGGTCGCACACTGCGAAACCGCGCTCTCATGTGCACTGTACTGATATTTTCCTCAAGATCCATACCATATGACTCAGTAGACCAACTCACAAAAAAGAACCGGTGCTTATCGGGGTCGAGATGATCGCGCAACAATTTTTCGCGTACTGCCTGAGGATCTGTTTTAAACAGGTTCCGCCAATCATAGCTTAATATCACAAACGTTTTTTTGTGCATCATGATAGTCCGAACAGATTACGCGCATAGCGACGAATGTAGCGCCACTCAAGGTATGAGAGCTCATATATCATGTGGAGATCAAAGCGTGGTGGTGGGGGCTGCAAATGGTCGTGACGCAACCGAAGTACTATTCCTTTTATGATGATTTTTATGACAGAAAAACATCCAGGTAGTACTTTCATGACCAGGCTCAACGGATTCCTCGACTTCCAATCCTCTATAATGCGCGCGTTTCTTTTTGCTTTCTTTTTGACCATGGCGAAATCGAGGTAGCCATCAAGCGGCACGAGCCATGCGCTCTCAAGCCTGCCTATGGTGTATTTATTTTTATCGAAGCGTACTTTTTCATGGATGCGTTTACCAAAACGAGCGCCCGTCGTTTTGTTGAAAAGACGCGTCTGATACAACGGTTTGTACATGCGATACTGTTTCGTGCCGCCTTCTCCGGAAAATTGCATGCGCACGTCATAAAAAAAATGTTCGGGCGGCTGTATGGTCGTCACGCGCCGTATATCTGCCGCAAGCTCGGGCGTCACAATCTCATCGGAATCTACATAAAAAAACCAGTCCTGTCTCGCAGCCTCAACTTGTCGGTTACGTTCAAGCGCAAAGTCTTCGATCACTTTTCCCTGCTCTGATTGTTGCATGACCGTTGCGCCATATTCACGCGCTATTGCCAATGTCTCGTCGCTGCTGCCGCCATCGGCTACAATGATCTCGGCAAAATCCTTTATACTTTCAAGACACACTCGCAAACTCTTTGCAGAATTGAATGTCAAGATACCGACTGTGCAGGGAATTTTCTTTTGTATGCCCGCCTCATCCATAATGAAAAAAATGCTTACACCACCGATACACTTCCACCGCCCCTGTCGTCCGAAGCGCAAATAAAGGAAACGGCATACTACGGTCTATCTGTACACGACGTAGGGCAAACATATTGCTTCCTTTTTTTACCATGCCCTCATACGTACCAAACGCGGCCTCAAAACCGAGCGCCTGCGTCTTCTGCAAAACTACGTCTGATTTTGCTCCAAATGAATACGCAACAAAGCGGGGACGATACTCTATATGCTGCTCGATAGCATCGCGGCATCCTGAAAGTTCATAGGTCATCGCCGCGCGATCATTTTCAATGTCAGTCAGTCGCGCATGCTTGGCCCCATGTACTTCAAAAGTAACAAGACCGCTTTCGTGCATTTCTTGTATTTGTTCCCATGTCGGTCGCTCCAAGTTGCCAAGCGCTTCCATGCGCGAAAGGTCGGTGGTGAGAAAAACCGTTGCAGGAAGATTGTATTTTTTCAGTATGGGAAACGCAGTTGTGTGCGTATCGTTATAGCCGTCATCAAACGTGATGGCCACGGCATTTTTCGGCAGGGTTTTTTCTCCACGCGCATATGCCACGACGTCCGCAAGGGCTACGACCTTGCGACGTGTTGCCAAAAAACGCATCTGGCGCTCAAACGTTTCAGGACTTACGCCAAACCGCCATTGCGTCGTGTCTACCGAATGATACATCAGCACACATACTCCCTTCGGCCGCACCAAGAGCGAGACGAAGTACGCAAGCGTATATGCGAGGGTTTTAAAAAAAATTCGCATACTATTTTTTTACGAGTACAAAAAAATGATGGTACTGGTTTTGAAACGGCACGAATTCTTTGGTAACCGTAAAATATTTTTCAAGCACCGCCCGGATACGCCGTACCGGATACCCGCGTTTCCCTATCTCCCAATAATGTTGCCCGTTAAAGACATGCACGCGCGGATACGGTACTTTCCACGCGAATCGTAGTTCAGGAAGAAATGGAATCTTGATAAGAAATTTGATCGGTGGCCCAAAGTGCGGCACGCTTACTATCGCGCCAACTTTTGCAACTCGATGAATTTCTTGTACTGATCGTTCGAATTTTTCAAAGGGTAAGTGTTCGAGTATTTCAAACGCACACACCAGATCGAAGCTGTTATTTTTAAGAGGCATCGCATCGACACTTGCCACAATGTCAGGTTTGAGATCGCTGGCAATGTCGAGCGTCTTATACGCAACACCTTCACGCATCAAGATCGGCCCGATGATACCGCTTCCCGCGCCTATTTCAAGCACGCTTTGGGGCTTGAAAGAAAGCGTCTCTTCAAGCTGATGCCAATAACTGCTCCAGCGTTCCGGGTCGTTGTATTTGAGAAAATCATAATATGGTTGAGCCACTTGCGGCTTTGCTGCGTCTGACATAGAGACACTATAGCACACTCATTTTCCCGTCTCGATATATGCCTTCATTTTTCCGATAAGCGCCGGAAGGCTGTGATTTTCTTCAACGATCTTGAGCAGTGTCGCTTCGTCCGCCGCAGTCCACGCGCGGTTTTGTATAAATGCGGCAATGGCTTCGGGCGTCTCGGCGTCCGGGAACACCGGAAGCCCGATCGCACGCGAGTTGGTTGGGGTGGTGATCGGAAATACTCCAAAAAGCATCGCCTCGAGCATCGTCTTATCGACCGATTCATGCATCATGTTGACCATGAGGCGAAAACGAGGGTAGATATTTTTCAATTCATGCATGGGAACCGGCCCCATAAAATGCACGCGGTCTTCGAGGACAAGCTCTTTCAAGAGTATTTGTAGTTCAGCATAATAATCTTTCTCGACATCGCGACCATAGACCGCAAGCGTGTATTCTTTTGGAAGAAGGGCGAGGGCTTTGATCGTCGTGTCGAGATGCTTTGAGCGGCTTATACGATGTATAGATACAAGATGTCTGTCTGATTCTTTTGTAACGACAGGAATGTCTTTTTTCCAAAAATCTACGTCGATACCATGGCCCACGACAACTTTTTTTTGGTCTCCAGTAAACTGGGGCATGCTCTGCACTGTTGCCGCAAACATTCGCATACAAAAATGCCGCGCGATGCGTAGGTACATCGTCATGGCCGGATGCGTGTACCATAGATAGACCGGCTTGCGTGTCAAAAACCACCACCAACCGCCGAGTGTGACGTATTCCGGGTTCATGTGCACGAATACGCGGTCGTATTTGAGCGTGAACATATATTTCAAAAATTGTACGATGCGTCCAAACTTTCCGACTCCTTTTTCTTTACCAAGAGAATGCACGGAAAATGAATCGTCAAACATTCCTTTTTCCAAACATATCACTTCCACCTCAAACCCTTGCCGGATGAATTCCTTGATCCACAAAATGACAAACGCCAAGTCGTCGTCGTCCTGATGTATTTTTTGCGTGATGAAAAGTAAACGCATAGAAGTACAGTAGCACAAAACCACAATACGGTAGATTTTGACATCTCCTATTGACATGTTACTGTGAATGCGGTTTCCCCTAAGTTGAAAGGACAACACATGTCATTCGCCATCACCCTTGCCGTCATATCTGGTTTGTTTGATGCTTCATCACGTCTTGCGATCAAAGCGTCGAAGTTCGACCCATTTCTACTTCTTGGCGTGGGGTTTCTTTCCGCGCTGCCATTTTATGGCATATGGCTTGCCTACACCGGCATTCCGCGTGTCGAACATATATTTTGGATCGTGATCGCTTTTCATGTTCCACTCTTTCTCCTCGCACAATGGATGACCGTTAAAGCACATCGTGTATCAAAGCTCACTATCGCAGCGCCATACTTGTCACTTACGACCCTGTTTCTGTTTGCGACAAGTCCAATTATGGTGGGCGTCGTGCCAAGTATGTGGGGTTTTCTCGGCGCACTCCTTATCGTCAGCGGCATCATCTTGGTGCACACAAGTGGTATCAAAGGATTTGGGGATCTTTGGCGAAATGCTCGCAACGAGCCGGGCGTACAATTCCTACTTGGTGTTGCTGTGATCTATGCTATCACGTCCAATCTCGACAAAATTGCGCTCAACACCTCAAGCGCTCCGTTCTTTCTGACGGTCGACGTTAGTCTGACTGCCCTTGGAGCATTCTCGCTGTACGTTGTAACAAAAACAAAAGCTCGCAACGAACATGCAGCTATCCAGAAAAAGGCGAGCTACCTTCCCGCCATGGTGTATGGTCTGGTGCTTGGACTTTCGGTGATCATTCACATGACAGCACTTGGCATGACCGACCAGGTACCGTATGTACTTGCGGGCAAGCGCGCCGGCACCGTACTCTTTGCAACACTCGGCGGACTCTTGCTTGGGCTCATAAGCAGTCGACATCATGCCGAGCTGCATGATTACAAACGCAAAGTAGCCTCAGCGATAATCGTCATACTTGGTACGTTACTCATCGTACTGTGGGGATAAGATAAGAAATCGAAAAGCCGGACGCGTGTTGCGTCCGGCCTGCTTGCATTTTGCAAGCGAGTTTGTTAGTTGGCCGCCGGATTCAATCTTGCCATGAGCTCTCTACGATACTGCTCTTCTGTTTTCTCTGGGATGGTATGCTTAAAGTGGTGCCATAGCAAGTATGCTTTTGCCCGTAACTCCTCCCGATCTTTCCTGCGTACAGTGAGAATGATGTATAAATTGTGGAAAACGCTTCCCCAACCAGGATCTTTGAGAGAATAAATGTCCATCAATACGCATCTGTTATCTCTACCGGCAAACTGAAACGTTGCGGCACAATTAATGCCCAAAATTTCAAGGTAACCCTCTTCCATATAACGTATGGCAGTTTCGTTTTGAAAACGTTTCCACCAACCACAGCTTTCAGTTGGTAAATTGGAGTACATTTCCTCCGTTAGTTGATACGAAGACGGATCGATTTTCATCAGCTCTGTGAGCTGAGATAGCGCCGACATGTCCGGTCCGGTCCTTTCTCTGGGTGTCAAAATAACATTCAAAAAAATAATAGCAGACTTTATAAAAAAGTCAAATTACTTTATTTCTTCCCCAAATACCCCCTCCAATAAATCGAGGTCTTTACCTGAGGAGCGCAGGAGTTCATTGTTCTTTTTTTGGAGCGCATCAAGAACAGCCTCGCCTGCTGCATCTTGCACTTTTTCTTTATAGAGCCTTTCAAATGCGGCAAAGTCTTTGATGAAGCAATGGCCCCCTGCCCCGCGACCGATCGCCGCGCTGCTGTGGCCACTTGCATGGACGGGGTGCATATGACTTTTACCAATACGCTCATCGGCAGACATCGCCTGCGCGATCGCGTCAAAATCCGCACCGATCTCTTGCGCAAGATCGTACAATACGTTCATGAACACTACTTTCGTATACAAAAAACAATTGCCGCCGTACTTGATGATCTCTGCGGTTTTAGAATCCGTCACCAGTTCGTACGGAGCTTGAGGAAGTACGGAAAGCACTGTACGCGCAGCCTCTCGATGCACGTCATCGTCTATAGGAATGCCGATGATGTTTCTTTCAGGATGCGCTGCATCGTAGCTGGCTGTTTTTTCGCGCAAAAATTCCGGCGAATGCAATACGATGCTTGAGGGGAATTGTCGTTGCAGCATTTCAGTCGTCCCCGGCAAAAGCGTCGACTTGATGACCGCGATCTTGTTTTTTCCTACCAACGACAGCGCTTGTTCGACGATGCTGTAGTCAAATCCTTTGGGCGTGGTCGGCGTGGGCACGGCAATAAAAACGATATCGCACGCTTTTATTTTTTCCTTGTTGTGTACGTACGGTTCTTCGAGCGCATACCGGACTACCTCATAACCGCGCGATTCGAAATCATCTGCGTAGTTTCTTCCTATGAAGCCTTGTCCGACAAAACCTATTTTCATATATGATGCTTATTTTTTGTAGTAGTCGCGATACCATTTCACAAAATTTTTCACTCCCTCTTCTACAGAAACGTCCGCTGAAAAACCAAGAAGTTCTTTTGCTTTACTGACATTGGCAAAGGTCTCGGATACATCGCCTGGCTGCATTTCTTTTTCGACAACGGATGCTTTCTTGCCGAGCGTCTCTTCGATGAGCGCAACAAATTCGCGCAGATGCACGGGCTTGCCGTGACCGAGGTTGATAATCTCGTATCCCATCGGCCTTTCAAGCGCCCGCGCGAACCCTTCGACGATATCGTCGACGTACGTGAAATCGCGCTTCATGTCGCCACCGTTGTAGAGCTCGATCGGTTTATCATTAAGCATCGCTTCGGTAAAAAGAAAGAGTGCCATATCGGGCCTGCCCCACGGTCCATAAACGGTAAAAAAACGCAGACACGTGACATTGATGCCAAAGAGGTGCGCATAGACATGGCCCAACAACTCGCCACCGCGTTTCGATGCGGCGTAGACCGAGATGGGCGTACCGATATGCGTGTCTTCCTGAAACGGCATGTCCTTATTTTTCCCATATACCGACGAGGTGGACGCAAGCACGACGTGCGGCACGCCATAGAGCCGTGCCATCTCCAAAATATTTTGCGTACCGAGATAGTTGGTACGCGCATATGCCAAAGGATCGATGAGTGAGTAGCGCACGCCCGCCTGCGCCGCCAAATGCGCGATCGCATCGAACGTATGTTCTTTAAAAACGGTTTCGAGCGCATCCATGTCAGCAATGTCGACGCGGTATACCGGCACCGTGTCAGGCAAACGCTTGAGACGCGCCTCTTTCAGCGTGGGATCGTAGTATGCATTGACCGTATCGACGATCACGACGTCATGCCCATCAGCCAGAAGCCGCAACGTAAGGTGGTTGCCGATGAATCCTGCGCCGCCGGTTACGAGTATCTTCATATCTTTTTACCGTAGACACCGCGCAAGAGATCCAAGTCCTTGTCGCTTTCGACCAAAAGTTTTACGTTTTTCTTTTCAAGCGCTTTGAATACCTGCGCGCCATGCGTATCTCCGGTCACCTCTTCGTACCAACGCGCAAATGCCGCCATGTCTTTGATATAACACGGTCCACCGGCACCACGCCCGGGTTTTGCTCCCGGATGACCGCTTTTGTGGACAGGATTGTTGTAGTAGGGCGCACGTTCCGAAAAATACGGATCCGCATCGATCGCTTTTTTGACTTCATCCCAATTTGCGCCGATCGCCTGTGCTGCATCGTACATAAGGTTGACAAAAAGTACGCGCGTGAAGCCGTGCAGGTTATGCGCATACTTGATGAGTTCCGCTTCGCGCGCATGTACCGCCTGCGTATGCAAACTCTTGGGCAAGTGTGAAAGCACATGCGTCGCTGCTTCTTTGTGTTTTGGGTGTGCACGCGTCCACCCGACGATATTCATGATCGGATACGACGCATCCCACGCGGCGGTTTTGGCATTGAGAAATTCCGGCGAGAATAGGACGATGCGGTCGGGAAATTTTTCCTGGAGCGCCTCGGCAGTCCCCGGCAAAAGCGTTGACTTAATGACGGCAATTTTATTTTTACCAACAAGTGCAATCGCCTGTTCGACATTGGTGTAGTCAAATCCCTTGGGCGTGGTGGGTGTCGGCACGGCGATGAGCACGATGTCGCATGTTTTTATGTCTTCTTTATTCGCGACATATGCTTCTTCAAGCGAATACCGCACCGTCTTGTAGCCACGTTTTTCAAAGTCATCGGCGTAGCTTCTACCCACAAAACCTTGACCGACAAAGCCGATAAGGGGTTTTTCATGTGCTGATTCTATCTTTTTTTCTGTTGGTTTTTCTATGTTTTTTAGTGTTTTTTTCTGGACTTTTTTTGTAGGCATACTGGAAATGTGTTACGTGACCTCTACTATATACTCCATAATAGCCTGTGCAAGTTTGAAGGAATCGTGACGAATGAGCGTGCGCTGCAGGACATCGCCATCCTTGGGTATTGCAAGTTCATCCGCAAGCAGATCGACACCCACATACCTCACCCCTTCAAGATGCTCGCCTGTTTGTGCGACCGGTTCCCCTTCATCCACATACCGCTTCACCAACTCTTGGGGAGGAACCGATGTATTATACAACACCGCATCGAACACGCGCGCTCCAAGCGCCTGTTCGAGTTCTTCGGCATATCGCGTAATGGTGAAATCATCAGTCTGACCATGCTTGTTCATCAGGTTCGCAACCAATACTACTTTTGCCTGTGTAGCACCAAGTGCGTCTTTCATACCGTTTACCAAAAAATTGGGCATCGTTGAAGTATACAAATCCCCCGGCCCGACGACGATCACGTCCGCATCATAGATCGCTTCACGCGCTTTTTCATTGAGTACTGCCGCCGGTTCAAGTCGTACCTGCGCGACGCCGAAGCGCGAGATGAGCTGATAGGAATCGACACTATGTTCGCCTCGAAGAATCTTGCCATTTTTCAGTTCCATCACCAGATGCACGTCGTCGAGCGTCACAGGCAACACACGGCCCCTGATTTTTAAAATATCTCCGGTACGTTCGAGTGCTTCATCAAGATTGCCAGCCACCGCTTCGAGCGTGCTGATAAATAGATTGCCGAAGGTATGCCCCTTCAGTCCGCCATGTGCAAAACGATACGCAAAAAGTTCCCGCATCACATCATCGGCATCGGAGAGCGCCACGAGGCATTGGCGCAAATCGCCGGGTGGCAACGCGCCGAATTCATCACGCAACACCCCGGTCGAACCGCCGTCATCCGCCATCGAGACAATGGCAGTGATGGAAACTGGCTGATGTTTGAGTCCTGAAAGGATAGTGAAATGTCCCGTACCGCCACCGATGGTTACGACTTTCGGCATGCGCTGACCCTTTTGATGCCCTTCACTCATGCACACAAGCTTACTCCGCACGACAACAGTTTGCAAATTGGTCTTTCATTTTTGCGAGATAGGCGTCAAAGGTGGGCGCCTCTTCGGTAACGCGGCGCTTGGCGGTGTAACTAAGGCGCACGCGCAGGCTGTTGTCTTCAATGAGCGCCGAGATACGCTCTGCGATCGCGGACGCATCCCGCTCGCGCACGATAAGCGCGGATTCGTTATCGACAAAATATTCGCTTGCGATACCGACATCGGTCGTGACAATCGGGATATCCGATGCCGCAGCTTCAATGAGCGTGCGGCCGTATCCTTCATAGTCAGAAGTCAAAAGATAGCAGCTTGCGCTTTTGTAGTATGACACGAGGTCATCCTGCCAACCTTCAAATATGACACGGTCTTTGATCCCCTGCTTTGCCGCGTGCGCAGCAAGAGCGCCGCGCAGTGGTCCGTCACCAACGATCATCAGTCCGAGTTTTGGGTACTGCTTTGCAAGGAGCGCCATAGCCTCAAGCGCACGGTCGATACGTTTTTCTTTCGTCAACCTTGAGACCATCAAAACCCAAAAATTGAATTGCGGATATTTTTCGTGCAGCGAAAAAACAGGCTGCGCATCTGCCATAGTCGCCACGTCGACAAAGATCGGTAGCACACTCGGTTCTGTTTTGAGCGGAAGACCTGAACTACGAATGCCGTTTTTGATACGCTCAGACACGACACGAATGCAATCGGCTTTGGGAAGAACACGCCGTGCGATCATAAGCCGTATCCGATTGAGCAGTGATTCTTGTTTAAAAAATGGCGAGAAGGGATCGGTATGAAGCTGCACGTGCAGTCGTGCCTTTTTGTCCTGTGCGATCCACAACGCCGCAAGCCCGCACTCAAACGGATCCTGCGCAGACACCACATCATACGAACCAAGTCCTCGCGCAACACGCCGCGCATCGCGCATATAAAAAAGTTTTGAAGAAGAGTTGGTCGGATGCACCCATATGTTCGCCGCGATCTGTACCGGCACCAATGCATCTGCTTTTTTGGTGAAAACAATGATATGATATTCGTCCGCGATCGTGCCGTACCGTGCGATACGTTCACGCGCAGAACTTCCTTCTATAAAAAGATTTCGATCAGTGCCGATCGTGAGGATGTTCATATACTCTTATATAGTGCCAGAAATTCTTTTGCGATGTCTTCGTAGGTGTGGACATAGGAAAACGCCTGTGCGCGACGCGCGTATTCCTGACGCTGTACCGGGTCGGCAAGCAATGAGATTTTTTCAGCAAGATCGTGGACACTGGTAGGCTCGACATACAACACCGCGTCGCCTATCCGGTCGCGTATGCCTGTCTCTTGGGTTACGATGCACGGCCGGTCACGCTGCAATGCTTCCATCACGAGATTGGGACTGACTTCGGAAAGGGACGGCAGCACAAACGCCCAACAGGACGCAAGTTTCTCAAACGCTTCCGCTTGCGGCACATTTTTCAAAAGCTCCAGCTCGATGTCGGGATGCTGCTCTTTTGCTTTTTGAAACGCGGTTTCGAGAAGAGCGGCATTTTTTAAAAAAATATCTCTGCCGATCCACACAAAATTTTTCTTTTCCGGTTCTTTTCCTTCTTTCTTTTCGCCATAAAAATTTTCTATCACTGCTGTCTTTTCCAAAGGCACGCCGTACGCGTTCATTACACTATCTCGCTGCCATGCTGTGCTAAACACGATACGTGTCGCAAGGGTAAAAATAACATGCTTGGTGATCCAAAATACGATACGTTCTTTGCGCGTCAAGTTTCGTGGTGCATCATAGAACTGACGCAGTACGACCGGTTCATGCGTGCGCGCGACAAACGCCTCCCATAGAAAATCGCCGCCGCTTCGTATCATGACCGGTTTGTGTACGAGCTTACCGATCGCCGCTGCAGGCAGGGCCACGCTCCACGTATCAAGCGCGATCGTGACATCGGCCAAATCTACATCCTTAAAAAGCCGCCATGCATAGATAAGATGCCGGATGCCTGCCGGAAAACGCCGCACATCGCGAAACGAATGCACGACCACGTCATGACCGAGCGCCTCGAACGCCTCTTTGAGATGCTGACTATAGTACGACGGCCCGCCAGCATCCGGTGGCGAAATGGGTGTGGCGATGAGGATACGCATACTATATGGACACTACCTTACGCTCAATAATTTTGAAAACACGTTGTCTCGCATATTTTTGGCTATCGTGTCCCAGTCAAATTTTTCTTCTACCATCTTGCGGGCGCGGTTAGTCACTTCTTTCACCTTTTCCGGATGCGCCATGATATCTTTGACTGCTCCGGCTATCTGCTCGGGAGAATCAGGATCTACCGCCCAACCGGTCGCCTCACGATCAGGGTTACGCTTCACATCAAAGACATACTCAGCAAGCCCTCCCACTTGCGTTGCAACCATAGGAATACGGGATGCCATAGCGGAAAGTCCCGCGTTACCCAATCCTTCCGATCTGCTTGGCATGACAAAAATATCCGATATACGACGATATATGGCGACTTCTGAACGTTCCACATGTCCGGTGAATATGACTCTATCTTGCAGTTGCAACGCTGCAACTAAACTCTTAAGGGCCGTCTCTTCCGACCCGCCTCCCACTATGAGAAATTTTACAGAGGATGGCAACAACGTGAGTGAGCGAATGGTCACATCGAATGCTTTTTGTGGCACGAGACGCGCAGTATTGACCAGAAATATATCTCCCTCTTTTTTTCCCAATGTATTTTTTATCCGTGTAAGATCTTCCTTTGTAAAAAGATCGTCCATCAAATCCCACGGGTCGCTGCCATTATATACAACCTCAACCGGCGCACGCGAACCCCGCTTGTGCGGCCATGTTGCCAGGTATGACGAAATGGCTTGTATCACGGTCGCATGCCGAAATCCATAGTTAAGCAGTGGGGCAACCGGTCGTATGAACCATCGCTCAAATACTTTTTCATACGAGTCGCCGTCTTGCAACGTCAACACATATGGAATGCGCACGAAACAAAAACGCAACAGGACGATTGGAAAGAGCATGTACGTCATCATTGCCCAAAAGCCATCGAACGGACGTCTCCGATGCAAGCGTATCGCAGTAAATACTGCAAATGGCATGAATAAGATTTTAGAAAGATATTTTGATCCAACCCCAACTCTGTGTACCAGCACATTGCCGATTTTTTCTTCACGCCGTTGTTTTGAATCAAACAAAAGCGTAATCATTTCAAACTCGATATCAGTCGGATCAATTCGATCCGTGACCTCGCGTATCGCCGCCTCGGCACCGCTGACATAGCTTGGATAGTACGCGAGTGAAAATATGAGTATGCGTTTAGCCACGGTGTCGGTTTTGTTTAATGGCTTCAATATAATCGCTCAGTTTCTTCTGCGGTCTCCAACCCAATTCAAGCAGCGAACGATCGGTATTGAGCTTCGCATCCATACGGTTGCCTTGCCGCTCAGGAAGCCATTCGATCGGTGTACCAAACATCTCTGCTACTTCTTTTACGGCGTAGGCTTCCTCTGCGCCAAGACCATATTCATCGCCATGACCTTTTTCTCCGACGAGCAACAGCCCTGTGACGATATCATCGACGTGGGTGAAGTTGCGCTTTTGCGTACCCGGCAATACCACAGTCAGTGGCTGCTCTTGCTCATATTTTTTCTTAAAAATAGCAATGAGCGTACCGAATGCATCGTCTCGTTCACGCGGGCCGTAGACGTTATAAAAATAAGTGATGGCATAGTCGAGACTAAACCACTCACCATAATTGCGCACCAGTTCGGTATTGGTTGCTTTCGTCCATGCATATGGACTCTGGTCGCGACCAAGTCCGCCATCGCCAAATTTGGTGCTTGAGCCGGCATAGATCAACTTGCTTTTGTTTGCACGACAAAATTCAAGCACGGCAAACGTGCCTGGCACGTTGAGATCCCACGTGGTACGCACGTCTTCAAAACTCTTTTCCACACGTGCGTATTCACCCAAATGAAAAATGATGTCGGGTGTTTCCGTGACTAGCTGCGCGATATCTTTCGTATGTCCTTCGATGTAGGCCGCGCCTTCGATATGATTTTCTTTCTTTCCGGTGAAATAATTATCAAGCGAAATAACCCTGTTGTTCGGGTCTTTCACGAGCGCTTCGATGAGATTTGAACCGATGAAGCCGGCGCCACCGGTAACCAGTATCGTTTTCACACGCGTTATTGTTCTTCAACTGCTAAAACATTCCGCAACACGCTTTCAGGAACTTCGGACGGTTTTTTCACCGGTGCAGGCGGAGCCGGTTGGGGAGGCTTTTGGGTCGGGCTTTTTTGTTCCTGCGTCTGCATCACCGATGCTAGCACATTTTTGAGCGCTTTTCGATCTTCGTCGGTTGCGCTTTTGTCATCACGAGAAATAGGGGCAGCAACCGGACGTTGCGCGTCTTTTTCTTTCTCTCTTTCTTTTACTTTTTCACTTTTCTCTCGTTCCTGTGTCGCGAGTTTTGCAAGGGTTTCTTTGAGCGACTGACTCGTTGTTTCTTTTGGAGTCGGCGAGCGGTATTCGCGCGGACGATCGTCACTACGTTCTGTCTGCGCCTGATAGCGCGGACGCGGTTCTCGTTCGCGATAGTCTCTTCGTTCGAATGACTCCCTGCTGCGATCACCACGATCTGCGTTTTGGTTTGTACGATAAGGCGATGTTCGCGATGATGACGGTGAAGATGACGACTGTTGACTGCGTGCAGTGACGTACGGCGACGGCGTGCGTGCGGCACCTTCTCCTTTTTCTTTCGGCTCTTCAAATGACTGTTGCGTCCATGCCGTGATCTCCGCTTCGACTTCGTCTCGTGGTCGGGAAAAATTACGGCGTGAAAATGCGATCGCACGGTCGCGGTTGGAAACGGTACCGGCCGGTATCGGCGCCATCGTCGTGCCCGAGAACGGCTGTGAAGTGACGCCGTCGATCATGAGCTTGAGGTAGATCTGCCGTGCGCCAAGATTGACCAGATCGTCTGCGGTAAATACCGGAGAAAATTCTTTCTCCAGCACTTCCGCATCGAATGCGCCGACACGAAACGCGATCGTCGTGCCCACGTTGCCGAAGACTGCCGCGCGCACTTCTTCTTCCATCTGCTCGATGTATTGGTGCGCGATCGTCAGTGCGAGCTTGTATTTGCGCGCTTCCGAGAGGATGTCCGCAAACGACTTGTTGGCAAAATTTTGAAACTCGTCCACGTACAGATAAAAATCGGGAAGTTTTCCCAAGACCGACGGTGCGGCATCGGCGCGCGACATCGCAGCGAGATAGATCTTGGTGATGAGCATCGAACCCAAAAGATTCGCATTGCCCTCGCCGACGCGGCCCTTCGATAAGTTGACGATAAATATTTTGCGTTCGTCCATGAGCTGCCGGATATCGAACGTGGACTTCGGCTGCCCGATGATGTTGCGCACCAATGCGTTGGAGACGAACTGTCCGATCTTGTTTTGGATGGCCGGTGTCGCTTCTTGCGCGTATTTGTCGGTGTACTTCGCATATTCGTCGACCCAAAACGACCGCACCGAAGCATCAGAAATATTTGCTATCACCTTGCGGCGATAATCACGGTCGATGTACATACGGTTAACTCCCAAAAGCGTCGCATCGGGATACTCCAAAAGCGCCGCGAGCGTATTTTGCAAAATGTACGACATGCGTGCCGACCATTGATCGACCCACAATTTTTCAAACGTACTCATGAGGCCGTTGACAACGAGGTGCCTGCGGTCGGGTTCGACGTTTTCAAGTACGTTAAACGAGATCGGGTACTGTAGATCAAAGGGCGCCAGGTACAGCACATCTTTCACGCGCTCTTCGGGTATGTAGTCGAGGAGTTTTTCCGCGGTGCCGCCGTGCGGATCGATAAAGCATAGCCCTTCGCCGTTTTGGATGTCCTGGATCGCCATATTTTCCAAAAGCGTCGACTTGCCCATGCCGGTCTTGCCGATGACATAGGTGTGTCGGGAGCGATCGTTCTTTTTGATGCCGAACGGCACGTGCCGATTGCGCGTGTCGGTGAGCGCGAAGTAGGTGATCCGATTTTCCGGAAAGACGTCATTGTTTCCTTGGAGTGACAATTGCGGAGTTGGCATGTTTGTAGTATATGCGTGGGCGAGCTCTACGACAAGATACACAGAAAGAAAAAGCCCCCGAAGGGGCGAGGTTGTGAGATCGTTTGTTTTAAAAAGAGTGCTGCGCTCGAATGGCCCGAAGCAGGACCTTGGCGTGCGGCGGGCGCATGCATGGTGTATCTTTCTGCTTCCGTCCGCCACATGTTACAACCGCCAAATGTGGCGGAGGAGATATTGGATCACCTCCCTTCAGTTGTACACTGGAGGCTGTGGGAAATTTTCTCACGAGCATAGCTGCTACTTTCGCTGCAT